>DPXZ01000124.1 GCA_003526765.1 Fervidobacterium sp. | reverse complement strand
GATATCATGAAGGCAATGGAGTGTGATGTGTATCCGGTATCCGGTTCAAACGGATCTACACCATGCCACGTTATGTCTGTGATAACATTACCAAACCTATCGTACTTTTGAAAGAAACATTCTCTTTTTAAAGCAGGATGCGTCTTTCGAAAAGATATCATCTTTGTGACAAATTCGAACAGATCCAAATGCTCTTCTTTCAAAGACCAATCTACCCAAGTTGTCTCATCATCTATACAATAGGCATTGTTGTTCCCTTTCTGGGTCCTGTACATTTCATCTCCCATTAAAAGCATCGGTGTACCGTGCGATAGCATAAGTATTGCGAAGAAATTCTTCACTTGCTGTTTCCGTATCTTGTTTATTCTTGGATCGTCTGTATCGCCTTCGACCCCCCAATTGTAACTAAAGTTTTCAATTGCTCCATCTTTGTTATTCTCACCATTCATTTCGTTGTGTTTATAATTGTAAGAAACAAGATCTCGCATCGTAAAACCATCATGGCACGTTACAAAATTTATACTTGCGTGAGGACGTCTGTTGCGGTATAGATCCGGACTACCAGCTATTCTCAGCATCAGTTCTTCGATCGTGCCGTTATCTCCTCTGATAAATCTTCTCACACAATCTCTATACTTACCGTTCCACTCCGCCCATCCTTCTGGAAATAGCCCAAGGTAATATCCACCAGCTGCGTCCCAACCTTCCGCTATGAGTTTCAATTCACCAACGATCGGATCTTCAGCAATATCTTTGAGTAAAGACAAATCGCCAATCCATCTGCCGTCCGGCGTTCGTCCCAGTATAGATGCAAGGTCAAATCTAAAACCGTCGACATGCATTTCAGTAGCCCAATACCTTAGACTGTCGATTATCATCTCTTTGACAACCGCATGATTACAATTCAGCGTGTTCCCACATCCAGAGTAATTTGCATAATAGCGTTTGTTACTTTGGTTGAGCATGTAATATATCTCATTGTCTATGCCTCTGAAACACAACGTTGGACCTTTCTCACTGCCCTCGCCAGTATGGTTGTAAACAACATCCAATATCACTTCAAAACCATGCTTATGTAGTTCCTTTATAAAGTCCTTGAAGAGAAAGACTTGCTCACCCAATTTCAACCCAACGGAATAATTTCCGGTCACTGCGAAGAAATTAAGCGGGTTGTAACCCCATACGTCTTTCAATTCCTCACCGGTTAGTGGATTGATATTCGGATTTGAGTTGATGTTGAATTCAAAAACAGGCATGAGTTCAATCGTAGTAACACCCAATTGTTTGAGATGATCTATCTTTTCTACCACTCCAAAAAACGTGCCTGGAAACTTCGTTTCAGAATTTGGGTTCATGGTAAAAAGTCTTACGTGCATTTCGTATATTATCGTTTCATTCCAAGGTACGTGTGGTTGCTTATCATCATCCCAATCGTATTTTGAATCATCTATAACTATGGAGCGTATCATACTCTTGGCTGAATCAAGCGTAGAAAATGAAAGGTCTTGCAACGGTGAGGACTTATCGTATCCATAAACTGCCTCGTCATCCCAATCGAAGAACGTTGTTACCGCCTTTGCATACGGGTCTATAAGCAATTTGTTCGGATTGAATCTCTTACCGTTTATTGGATCATACGTACCATCCAATCGCCAACCGTAATATTGGCCATGTCCCACACCGTAGACGTATATGTGCCACACATCACCTGTCTTGTTCTTTGTAGGTTCCAAACGAAAGATGTGTGATGGGTCAACATCGTAGTAGTTTTGATAGAGTTCTAAAGTAACATTCACAGCGTTTTTTGAAAATATCGCGAAGTTCACACCTGTTTCATCGGGGCTAGCTCCTAAAAGCGGATACCCTCTCCTAACCTTTAGTTCAACCTCAGGTCCAGGATTCTTATATTGAACAGGAAAATCTGCCATCTAAAAACCACCTCTAATTATGTCTCCAATTGACTAATTAACTAAAGATTAACAGTTAATCTCTCAATTCACTAAGACTAGTGTTGAGTTACTATCGAAATATCAAAAAATATCAAATCAGATAGGGAATTTTAAGATCTCACCGAATAATCTTTTTACTTCTCCTTTGTAATTAGAGAGCATATCGATTTCGTCCAACTTTTTCATTCCTTCATTGACCAATTCTGATATCTGTTCTTTAATCCAATCAACTGCCCCAGAATTCAATAGAATTTCTCTTACGTACGCTATATCTTCTTGAGTCTTTTCCATTTTGTTCAACGTCTCTACCAGCTTGCGACGCTCGGATGGTCTAGATAGTTCAAGAGAATCAACAGCCTTTTTGACAAGCATCGTGTATTTACCCTCAACTATATCATTTGCGCTCTTCGACTCACCACCAAATGCTCCAAGTAAATCATCTCTGTATTGAAATGCAACTCCAATTTTTTCACCAATCGATGCTATCCGTTCTTCCTCAACGATATTTCTCCCCTTACCGGACAATACATATCCGAAGAGCATCGGATAAACGAAGGTGTAATATGCAGTCTTCAGAAGGCATATCTTTTGAGGAATATCTTGCTTCAAAACATTTTCGTCTATATTAGAACTGTACAAAATATCAAGTACTTGGCCATATCCCGTTTTAACATAACAATTTGAGAACGTTTCTATAATACGTCTTAGTACATCTGCTTCCACGTGTAATCTGCCTATAATTCTAATCACGTAAAAAGCGACTATGTCACCGACGGTGAGTGCAAGGTCCTTGCCGAGCTTTTCGCTATTGTACACTCTTTTGTATATCTTATGCAACGTTGGTTCACCACGTCTAAATTCTGATTCGTCCACTATATCATCGTGAATGAGTAAGAATGCATGCATAATTTCTATAGCGGAACCGAGAGCTATGGCATCATCACAGTTGCGACCACCAAAGCCTTTGTAAGATAAGACAAGCAACAAAGGTCTTATTCTCTTACCGGGTCTCAGCACAAATTCCTTTACATCATGCATTAATTCCCTTGCCTCTTCTGGAGATAATGCGATAAGTTCGTCCATCATCTCTTCGATGACACTATCTATTCTCTCTATAATCAATTTCACGTTGATCTCTTCCACTTGTTTGTTCTCCTTTCCTCGATTTACTTTACGGCATTTGAATCACATGGAGTTGGCATAAAGGAATTATACCACATACTGTCAAATCGTCGAACATGTGATATAATAAAAAGAATGGAAAGCAGTGTGGTTTTATCATAATAATGGACATTTGAGCTTTATGGAGGTGTCTCATTGCAAATAAATGTAGAAAATGCAGATGGGTTAAATTTGGAGCCTGGTAATTCTTTTTGCATTGTCTCACACAGTATATCATACGTTGAGAGGATCTTATCAAGCATCATAGATGTCAACAATTTACAAGACTTACTGATCATTAAGCCAGAAAACAATATCGGAATAGAAGAGATACGAAGGATCATCGATTTTCTTGATTTCGCACCTCAAGGTGAATACAAGTTGATATTGGTTTACGAAGCGGACAAGATGACTCAAGAGGCTGCAAATGCGTTTCTGAAGACTTTGGAAGAACCGCCACATTACGCAATTATACTCTTGATAACCACTCGTTGGAACTCGTTACTTCCAACCATCAGAAGCAGGGTTCAAAAGCGTTTTCTAAAATTTGTCCCACAGAGCGATAAATTAAACGACTTTGAAAGATACCTCGTCTTTTGGGATGCAGAATTCGAAGACAGAATTTTATCTCACGATTATCAGATACTTGCTGAAGATGAGGTAGCAGACTCTGAAGATGTACTCAATCAGGTCATGAGTATAAAGGCAATGATCGACGAATATCTGCAAAAAGACATTGCAGAGTACGTCAAGTTTATCTCAAGGGTCTCTAAGATAAACGATTTTCGTTTCTTAAAGAACTTGACCAAAGTTGTTGCTTGGATGATATTTACTAATAAAGATTTACAAATTGAGAAGAAGATAGAATACCTGAAGATATGCGACGAAATTCAAAGGAGTAAGTTGGCAAATTTCAACTACGTACTTACTTACTACACACTACTTTTGGGATTAAGAGGTGAGAAACAATGAGTTTTCAAGCAACTGTTTATGGTATCGAACTTATGCCAATGGGAAAGATAGTGTACTATGCTGATAATGGAGAAAAGTTTGTATACGGTGATTATGCAATAATTCTGAGTGAGTTTGGAACAGACTATGGTAAAGTTTTATTGGGGCCAAAAGATGTCAGTATAGATGATGTAGACTATGAAATTAGACCGATAATTCGAAAAGCAACTGAAGAAGATCTTAGAATTATCGAAGAAAATGAAGCAATCGCATCAAAAGCGAGAACAGTAACGGTAGAACTTGTGAAAAAACACAAATTACCGATGAAAGTACTGCAGTCGAAGTATATATTTGATAGAAGCAAATTGGTGATTTACTTTAGTTCAAAAACACGCGTGGATTTTCGTGAGTTGGTGAAAGACATAGCTAAGGAGTTCAAAACAAGAATCGAACTTAGGCAAGTTGGTGTCAGGGATGAAATGAAATTCATAAAGGGGCTTGGCCTCTGTGGTATGAAGAGCTGTTGCTCGTATTTTCTAAGAGACTTCGACAGCATTACATTGAAACATGCAAAACGCCAGCAGATGATGATAAATACTTCGAAGATAACTGGGCCATGTGGTAGATTGTTATGCTGCTTGATGTACGAACACGATTTCTACGTCGACGCACTTGAGAATATACCGGATGAAGGTTCCACTATCTATTACGACGGGAAGATAGCTAAAGTGATTACGGTGAATGTATTCCTTTCTCGAGTTACGTTGCAAACAGATGATGGTGAAATGGTCGCACTTCCTTTCTCATACTTTAAGGAGGGAGAAAATGCGGGAAATTGGAAGATTATTGATCATGGTCGGCGTAATGACTATTATAATGGGCTTGATGATGTTACTGATATCGAGGATGAGTAATTTTAAGTGGTTGCCTGGCGATATCGTCATTAGGCGAAAAGATTTTGTTTTCATTTTTCCAATAACTACGATGATCATCTTGAGTGTCATCTTTACAGTGGTTCTAAATCTGATAAGCAGATTTTTTAAATGATGGCATTAAGTCATATTATGCTATTGAAATGTTATAAAAGATAAGATATCACTAAGTAGGAGGAAGGCAACAGGTGGAAAAAGGAAATGAATTGTGTATCGATTTAGGTATCTTGAATCAAGAAGAACTTACTCAGACTGGTGAGATGATAGCGAATGGTCTGAGCGAAGGTGATATCATTATCCTATCTGGTGAGATAGGTTCAGGCAAAACCACATTTACAAGAGGAATTGTCAAAGGCCTTGGGTGCGACCCAGTTGTTGTCACAAGTCCAACGTTTACACTCATGAATGTTTACGTATGTAGTAAAACTGTCTTTCACATAGATGCATACAGGTTGGGAAGTATTGACGAGACATTTCAAATCCTGGAAAATGAATTGGAAGATGAAGATGGTATATTCATCATAGAGTGGGGAGAAAGATTGAAGGAGTTCTTCAAAAATGAGGTAATAAGCGTCTACTTTGAGCACGTTGATGAATCCCACAGAAAATTATCAATTTGTGCAAGAAAGGATGTACTCGAGCGAATTGGGAGGTGCTTGGAAATTGCCAAGAAAATCGAATAAGGAATCGAATAAGAAGAGTTCAAATAAAGCTGATGTGATCAACGAATCTGTGAAATCTCCAGAAAAGGTTGATGCTAAGAATTCAAAGACCAAATTTAGTAGATTGGAGAAAGAAGCAAAAAAGAACAGAGAAGAACGGATATCGATACCAAATGAACTACCTGCCATAGCGATGCGCAGTAACATGGTGATCTTCCCAAATACAGTAGTTCCATTTTACGTTGGTAGGGAAGGCTCCTTGATGGCTTTAGAAGAGGCCATGGAAAAGACTAATCAACTCGTTTTTGTGGTTAATCAGAAAGATCCAACTGTAGAAAATCCAACGGAAAAAGATCTTTATAAGGTTGGAACCATCGTAAGGATCATACAAGTGGGAAAATTACCGGACGATACATTCAAGGTTTTGGTTGAGGGCATTGCACGAGCCAAGTTTCTGAAGAATGTTGGTGACAAGTTCTTCAAATTTGAAGTACAGATACTGAAAGCAAGGTACGGTAAATCGAAACAGCTCATCGCTCTAATGAGGATGGTAAAGGAAGAACTGAGTAAGTACGTCCAATATTCGCGGAAAATTCCGCCAGAGACGCTCATGCTACTTGAAGATGTTGATAATGCAGATGTCTTTGCAGATATTGCCGCATCGTTATGCCCTGGAACGATAGAAGAAAAGCAAGAATTACTCGAGATCGTTCACCCTGCAGCAAGGTTGGAAAAAATACTGGATATACTTGTGCGAGAAACTGAACTTTTGGAGATAGAACAACAGCTTGATCAAAAGGTTAAAGAGCGAATAGAGAAGAGCCAGAGAGAATACTATCTACGAGAAAAGTTAAGGGTCATACGCGACGAGCTCGGCGGTGAAGACGACGTAGAGATAAAAGAACTTAGAGAAAAGATCGAGAATGGAAATTATCCGGAACATGTGAAAGAAAAGGCCCGTTCGGAATTGAGTCGATTAGAAAAGATGTCACCTTATGCACCTGAGGCAAGCGTCGTGAGAACCTATTTGGATTGGATACTTGAATTGCCTTGGTATGAAAAGACGGAAGATACAATAGATATAGATTATGCAGAGAAAATACTGGAAAGTGATCACTATGGATTGGAAGAACCGAAAAAACGGATCCTTGAATATCTCGCAACCAGGAAGCTTTCGGATAATGCAAAAGCCCCGATAATCTGTTTCTCGGGACCTCCGGGCGTCGGTAAGACCTCGCTTGCAAAATCGATTGCTCGAGCAATGAACAGGAAATTTGGTAGGATGTCGCTTGGCGGACTCCGAGACGAAGCTGAAATCAGAGGGCACAGAAGAACATACGTGGGAGCACTACCTGGAAGAATCATTCAACTGATTAAGAAACTGCAAGTCAAGAATCCAGTTATACTCCTCGATGAGGTGGATAAAATGGGCATCAGTTTTCAAGGAGATCCAGCCTCTGCATTACTGGAAGTGCTCGATCCAGAACAGAACAAAGAATTTGTTGACTATTACATAGAG
Source organism: Fervidobacterium sp. (assembly GCA_003526765.1). Classification (GTDB taxonomy): domain Bacteria; phylum Thermotogota; class Thermotogae; order Thermotogales; family Fervidobacteriaceae; genus Fervidobacterium. Next base: position 20,665 of record DPXZ01000124.1, on the reverse strand, counting down.
CTTCCATACGATCTGTCTGAGGTGCTCTTCATAACTACGGCAAATGTATTGCACACAATCCCTCCTGCCTTACGTGACAGGATGGAAGTTATAGAAATCTCCAGTTACACGGACGTAGAGAAATTCCACATAGCGAAAGACTACATAATCCCAAAGATCGACTCGGAATTTGTGGGATCTAAAGAACGTATATACACATTCAAAGATGCTGCGATAAAGAAGATCATAGATGAATACACATTGGAACCTGGTGTACGTGAATTGGAAAGACAGTTGAGAAGCTTGGCGAGAAAGGCAACGTTAGAATTCACAAAGACTGGAAAGACTGTAGTTATAACACCCGAAAAAGTCGAAGAATACTTGGGCCATGCCAAAATACGTGAGGAAGACAAATTAGAAAAACCAATCGTTGGAGTTGCTACAGGATTAGCTTGGACGCCAAATGGTGGGACCACATTGTACATCGAAAGCTCATTGGTACCCGGTAATGGTGGATTAATCATAACGGGTCAACTCGGTGATGTAATGAAAGAATCCGTCAGGATCGCACTGAGTTTGGCAAGAAAGCTCTGTGGTGATGAATATACGGAGAAATTTGCCAAAAACGATATTCACATACATGTACCAGAAGGTGCGGTACCGAAAGATGGTCCGAGCGCTGGAATAACTATCACTACCGCATTGATTTCAGTTGTAAAAGAACTTCCAATCAGAAATGATATAGCAATGACTGGCGAGATCACGTTGAGAGGAAGGGTACTTCCTGTTGGTGGTATTAAGGAAAAGGTAATTGCCGCCTACAGAAAGGGAATCAACCACGTTATTCTACCATCAAAGAACAGAGTAGATATAGATGAAGTACCAAAAGAAGTACGGGAGAAGATGAAATTCACTTTCGTTGAAACAATAGAGGAAGTGTTGGAGGTGGCTTTGTGTGACGATAAACCCATCGAAAATAGAAAGCGTAAAGTTAGAAAAAGTAATAGCAAAGTTGAATGATGAGTTTCCACCTTCTTTGAACGGTGAGTTTGCATTTGTGGGAAGGTCCAACGTCGGTAAATCGAGTTTGCTCAATGCAATTCTTGGTAAAAAGGTTGCATATGTCAGCAAGAATCCCGGTAAGACGAGGAGCATAAATTACTTTCTTATCGACAACAAGTTCTATTTTGTTGATCTGCCCGGATACGGTTACGCACGCGCATCTAAGAAAGACAGAGAAGAATGGAGAAAAGTAATTGATAGATACTTTGAAGAACGAAATTGGAACATGAGAATTCTATTCTCACTGATAGATTCAAGACATGAACTGATGGAATCTGACGAGCAACTTCTTGAATGGACACAAATGCTTGGTATATCACCTGTAATTTTGCTAACAAAAGTCGATAAGTTAAGTAACTCTGAGAAGGCAAAACAATACAAGTACTATGAAAACGTTCTCGCAGATTACGGTATCAAAAAAATAATACCTTGTTCTTCTATCTCTAAGGAAGGTGTAGATTTGATATGGAATCTTATAAATGAGAGCATGCGGGAGGTCTGAGCAATGATAAGGCAGGAAATTGTAGGGATATTAAGAAGTCATCTCATGGAATTTGGATATGAATACGATTTTGTCGTTGAGATACCTGAAGAGCAATTTGGTGATTTTTCAACCAACATTGCACTTGTGGGAGTAAAATATTTTAAAAAGCCACCCAAAGAGATCGCAAAAGATTTTGTGGAGAAATTTTCGGGCCATCGCATGTTCAAAGAAGTCACGATCGCTGGGCCAGGATTCATAAACTTCAAAGTTTCAAATGAATTCTACAGAGATTTTTTGATTAAGTTCATACAAAATCCGTACAGTGTGTGGAATTTCAAAAAGCATGGTAGTATTTTGCTGGAATACGGAAGTGCCAATCCGACAGGGCCACTCACGGTAGGTCATGGACGTCAAGTTGTTATCGGTGACGTTTTGGGAAATGTGTTCAAATTCACTGGATGGGAAGTTACAAAAGAGATGTACTTGAACGATGCTGGTAGGCAAATTAAGCTGCTGGCAAAATCAGTCTGGGCACGGTACAATCAACTTCTCGGTTACGATGAACCCATACCGGAAGATGGATACAAAGGAGAATACGTCGTAGACATTGCGCGACATGTAATAGCGGATCACAATGATGAATATTTTAAGATATGGAACGATGAGGTTGAATCCGTATTTAAAAGTTATGCGCTCAACGAGATATCAAAGATGTTCGATACAACGCTTGAGAAGATTGGAGCAAAGTTTGATAACGTCTTTAAGGAAAGCAGCTTAGTAAATGATGGTACTGTTAAAGAAGTTCTCACAATACTGGAGAGCAAAGGGCTCGTTTACGAAGAAGACGGGGCACTTTGGTTTAGGGCATCTCGTTTTGTAAATGACAACGATAAGGTACTCATCAAAAACGACGGTAGCTATACGTACTTCTTGACAGATATAGCGTATCATTACAAGAAATACAAACGTGGATACAATATCGCAGTGGATATATTTGGTAGTGATCATCATGGTCATTTGCCAAGGATGTATGCAGCGATGAAGGCTCTTGACATCCCTGAAGACTTTCTTATGTTTGTTCTGCACCAGTTTGTGACATTGAAGCGTGGAGATGAAATTGTCAAAATGAGCACTAGAGCTGGTGAGTTCGTTACACTAGACGAGCTCATCGACGAAGTTGGAAAAGATGCAGCAAGGTATTTCTTTGCGATGGTTGATGTCAATACACATCTGAATTTTGACTTGGAGTTGGCGAAATCGAAGACAGATGAAAATCCTGTATTTTACGTTCAGTACGCACATGCAAGAATATCAAGCCTCTTTGAAAACGCAAAAGCGAAAGGTATAAATTTCATACCCCGTGAGAATATAGAATTGCTGGAAAATGAAAGTGAGATGCGAATTATAAAGCAGATATCACTCTTTGACGAGATATTGGACAGGGTAACTGAAAAGCTTTCACCGCACTATTTGGCAGATTATCTTGAAAAACTTGCATCACTATTCCACAAATACTACGCTGAGAACAAAATTGTAGATACAGATAATATGCGACTGTCAAATGCAAGGCTTAATTTGGCGTTTGCTGTGAGGCGAGTATTGTCAGAAGGATTGAATTTGATAGGAATAAGCGCACCTGAAAGAATGTAACAAAATAGCAAGGCTCGGGTTTGGCATAATTGTTCCGGTTCTACAAACTCCACAGATAAGGTGTGATCAAAATGGAGGTCCAACAATTATTATCGAAGTACATGCTAGAAATTTCAAAAGTAACCGACGAAAAATCGCTGTACATAGCTATAGCCGAAATAATGAGAAAAGTTGTGGACTACAAAGCACTCAATGTTATAGTTCAGTCATCACTCTTTTACGCTGAACCGGCAGACCAAATTATAAACGAGGAATGGTTCATAGACTATCTTCCATGGGTGGAAGATCGATTGTCTCCAACATTTTTGCCCGTAGATAACTGGTATGTTGGATTAGTTCCAATTTTCAAGGGTGTAAAGCTACTGTCGGTAATTGTTTTAACTACATCAGAGGAACCGACCGCCGAGGTTATCGACTATCTCCAGCTTCTCTCGTACCTCTCAGGTTTAACTTTGGAAAATCTTAGATTGCTTGATTTTGTAGATAATGCTAGGGAATATTCTGAGACGGTACTCAATCTTTCCAGTGATGGCATCATAGTTTTTTACAAAGGTGAGATAGAATTTCAAAACGTCAAGAGTTCCGAGATAATTAAGAACTACCCGGACATACTTCGAGAAATAGAGGCAAAAATCGATAGTAACGAAGAGTTTTTCGAAATAGAGTTACCAAACGCATTTTTCAGCATGTCGGTAAAAAAGATTCAGCTACAAGGAGAAGAAAGAATTCTTGTAACTGTTAGAAACATTACATCTGAAAAAGAAGTTCAGAAACTAAGAGAGGTTGACAAGATAAAGACCAACTTCATCGCAAACATATCTCATGAACTTAGAACACCTTTAACCGCAATCAAAGCCTACACAGAAACGATCGTAAATGTTCCGATGACGCAAGACGAGATCAAAGAATTCTCAGAAACGATCTACAACCAATCGTTGAAATTGGAAGGCATACTAAATGATTTACTCGACTTTTCACAACTTGAATCGCATACACTAAAAATCGTGAAGGAACCCACCAACATACACGATGTAATAAACGATTCCATTCTCACAGTTAATCACCTTGCGTCTCAATACGATGTGAAAATAGAATTCAACTTTGATCAAGACTTGAAAATCAATTGTGATAGAAAAAGAATTGAACAAGTTATAACGAATTTATTGACCAATTCGATAAAATTCTCTGATAAAAGTAAAGAAGAGAGAGTTGCAAAGATAGCTATTGAAAATGATGGAGACTTTGTAAAGATAATAGTCGAAGACAATGGCATAGGTATACCAGCCGATAAAATAGATAAAATATTCGATAAATTTTATCGCGTTGATAGTGACCTAACCTACTCAATTCCCGGTACTGGATTGGGACTTGCAATTGTGAAAGAGATAGTTGAGATGCATAATGGAAGTATTAGTGTTGAGTCTGAAGAGGGAAAATGGACAAGAGTCACCGTGCAATTACCCAATGAATGATGGGTACGGCAGAGAACAACATGATGTTTTAAGTGTGAACAACCTGAGGAGACTTTTATGATAAAAGAATTGCTCGATGTTGTTTCAGAGATTCCGACGCCTGATGCATTGATACAACAGATTATTTCGACGGCGTCGAATCCAAATACAAGCGCAAAAGAACTTGAAAAGGTAATATCGATGGATGTTGGCCTCTCGACAAAGATATTGAAATTGGTCAATTCAGCTTATTATGGTTTACCACGAAAAATAACGAAATTGAGCGAGGCAATTGTCATTGTCGGTTTTAAGACTGTTAGGAACCTCGCACTAAGTGTATTCACGTATTCAGCACTACATTCAAGGACTACTTTCATAGACCATGATAAACTTTGGTCTCACTTTATGCTTACGTCCATCTTGTCAGAACAGATATCTAAAAACATAGGATTTATGAATAGGGAAGAGGTTTTTTTGGCAGGACTTATGCATGACATTGGTAAACTTGCAATAGACTTGATATTCCCAACTTATATTCTGGAGCTGTCAAAGGCTAGTAAAGAATTAGGAATCCCTATGTTTAAAATAGAGTATGAATTGGGTGTTGAATCACACACGGAGATTGGTGCAGAGCTTTTGAGAATTTGGAAATTCCCTCAAGAATACGTAGATGTTGCCTACCTTCACCAGAAACCGTCACTCAACCCTGATTCTCCATACATTGAGATGTGTTGCATCGTACATCTGGCTGATTTGTATTCAAATATTCTGATTCCCGGAACCTCTCTGTCGTACGGTAATTCATATCTTGATCCCATTGTTTTTCAAATACTTGGTATCAAACCGTCTTCACTAAAGCTGTTTTACAACGATTTTGGGCGAGTTTACGAAAGATCAAAAGACTTAATTTTTGGAGGTGTTGAAAGTGAAACAGGAGTATAAGCTAAAGATGCTTGAATCTGAAATTAGAAAGGTTATGTCGGAAGCATTGATGGCAATGAAAGATGCTTACATAGAATCAATGAAATCGTTGATAACTATCTCGAGAGTAGAAATCTCAAAAGATAAAAGGTACGCTGACATCTTTGTAAGTGTTTTGGGTAACGATGAGAAAAGGAAAGAAGTTCTAGATTATTTCGAAGAGAAGAAGGGATATTTCAGGAGTTATGTTGCAAAAAATATAAGGATGTACATAGCACCCGAAATAAGATTCAAAGAAGATAGAGGAATAGAGGCGACCGTTAGGATTGGGCAACTTTTAGATTCAATTAAAGAAAATCAAAAATCTTCCGATAACAAATAAGGGAAGATCTAATTTGTTACACTTGGAGGGGTTGCCATGGAAGGTGTAAAGGGAATCAATACTGTTCCGAATGGTAACATAGTGTTTCCAAAGACTGAACTACAGACGCCGCAATCCGAGGTGGTTCCAGGAAAGGGTAGTAGCAATAGTAACACCTCTCAATCAGTGCCTAGATCCCAAATTGATGGTAGTCTGAATGAAGATGTTGATGTATTGAAGGAGAATTTGGATAAATTGAGGAAGATTTTTAAAGGACAAGCAGAGTTCAAGATCGATAAAGACGTAAACAAAGTGGTTATAAAGATCAAAGACCCAGATACTGGAGAAATCATAAGACAGATACCTCCAGAAATGGTGGTAAAGATTTCAAAGAATATACAGGAGTTACTTGGTGTATTAATGGACGAAAGGGTGTGATGCGCATGGACCTTTCTTCGATTGCTAACAATATCAACTATCGTTACCAACAATCTTCGCAAATACAAATTGGTGGTACTGTCAGTGGACTTGATACCGCATCGATAATTGATAAGCTTATGCAAATTGAATCTTTGCCACTTCAAAGGCTCAATGACAAATATGTGAGCTATACAAATACTCAAAAAGCATATCGGCAAGTTTCTGACAAAATAAGAGAGCTGTACAATTTTTCAGCAGATTTTTCGTTGCAATCAAACCTCATCCCAAAAAGTGCGACATCTTCATCGAATATTCTGACTGCGACTGCATCAGCTGCTGCAACTGATGGTGTTTATTCGGTTGATGTACAATCTATAGCATCGAATAGCGTTCTCCAAACAGATAAAATTGGCAAGGAAATCACAGTATCGAATGCCATATCTGAAGTGAATACCAGATATACCCCTGCAAATTCTACGATAAAGATAAAGGTTGGTAGTTCAGAAGTTGAAATGGGCATAACTACTGATACTACAATCGACCAGTTGATGACAGCTCTCAAGGACAACCTTTCAGCCCTTGGTGCAACTGCAGTCGTGAGTTTTACAGATGGAAAATTAAACATATCTTCTAACAAACTATTCCAGATATCAAACGTTTCAGGGAATTTCACATTTTTGTTCAGGCTCAATGATTCATACCTTAGAAAAGATACTAACAATAACTACGTTTTGGAAAGTAGCGGAGACGTAGGTGCATATAGCTCACTCAAAAGACTTTCTGATCTCGGCATAACAGGCGATCAAACTTTGACAATAAATGGCACCAATGTGAGTTTGAAGGAAACAGATAGCATTTCAACTGTTATTTCCAAAATAAATACTTCTGTAAAGGACACCAATGCAGTATACGACGATAAAAGCGGCAAAATAGTTTTAACAAGTAAGACAACCGGTGCCAATGTGATAGACGTATCGAGTACTAATCAGAATTTACTTGATAAATTGGGCTTTTCAGACCAGACTTTTACATTGGGAAACGTTGCAAGAGCAACCGTATTGATGAATGGTTATTCCCAAGAAATCACTTCCAACACAAATGATATTACATTCAATGGACTAACTTTGAATCTCAATTCAACAGGATTTACAACAGTTACGGTTTCCGCAGATAAAGACAAGATAGTACAAAATGTAAAGGATTTTGTGAATAAATGGAACGAAGTAACAGATTTTTTGTACACGAAAATGACTGAAAGTAAAGTTACGAACAAAACGGAAGATGAAATGAGTGAAGACGAAAAAATACAAGGCCTTTTGAAAAACGACAGTACAATTAGGCGAATATTCGATAAATTTAGGTCTTTCCTTACAACAAAAGTTGATGGAAAAACGTTAATTGACTTAGGTATTACATCTGGTGATGTTGGCAGGAGTTTCGACAACACGATGAGAGGAAAGATAACACTTGATGAGGATAAGCTGAGAGCATTTATAGAAAACAATGGTACCGATGCTGTCTGGGCGTTCTTTGGTAAGAATGATAGTACGGGTAAAGGATTATCTGTACAGATAAAGGAATATAGCTATAACTTGACAAAGTTTGGCGGAGATATAGATAAGGTTGCTGGGATGAGTGGAAGATTGGAAACGGAAAAGAGGACGTTATCGAAGAGAATGGTATCTATGTTAGAATATTTGCAAAAAAGGGAAGAAATGCTATGGGCAAAGTATTCATCATTAGAAAGTGCATTGTCGAAATTGTCAGCTCAAGGTAGCTTTATAAGTCAAGCAACCTCTTCCAATAAATAAGAACAAGTCCCTTATTCATCTTTCTTCTTAGATATTCTTGAATAATACTCGCAACAACTATTTAAGATACATCTATCACACTTAGGAGCGATGGGTTTACATATGTTCTTTCCAAATTCAACCATAGAACCATTTATTGGACCCCACAATCTGGGGTCCAATAGTTTTTTTAATGCCTCTTCTGTTTGCTCTGGCATTTTTGTTCTAACCCATCCTAACCTATTTGAAATTCTATGAACATGCGTATCAACTGCCAATGCGGGCATACCAAAACTCACGTAAAGAACAATATTCGCTGTCTTTCTACCGACACCGGGCAATTTCGTCAATTCATCTACAGAATTTGGAACCATACCATCATATTGCGTTTGGATGATTTGGGCGATCTGCACTATCTTCTCAGCCTTCCTGTTGTACAGTCCAGCAGGCTTTATCAATTCGTACAAATCCTGTGGTTTAGCCCTGGACAATTCATCTGCAGAATTGTACTTACTAAATAAATTTCTTGAGGCAATTTCCGTATTTTCATCTCTACTCCTCTGGCTTAAAACTGTTGTTATAAGTACCCGGAATGGGTCCGTCTCATCGTGATGCCTTGGGAAACTTTCGACTATTAGCTGTGCCAATTCGTTGTAATTCGTACAATCAATGTTGCTTGAAGTGTATACTTCATCTATCATATTTTTCTGTCAACCTCCGAGCAATTTTCTCATCTTCGTGCATCTGCTTTATCAATTCGTCTATTGTTGAAAAGTGAATTTCAGGCCTCAAATATTCAAGAAATTCAACCCTCAACTCCTTGCCATAGAGATCTCCTTGGAAATCCAATATGTATACCTCATATTTTATTTTCTTGGCCTTTTCGACTGTAGGGCGATAACCGACACTTATGAGTCCGTAATGTTCTTCCGGCACATAGACTTTAACGAAATACACACCCACAGCCGGGTCTATCAAGAAATGGTCTGGTCTACGAATGTTTGCCGTTGGAAATCCAAGCTTCCGACCTATTTGTCTATCTTTGTATACCGTGCCATGTATCGAGTAATTTCTACCAAGAAAATACGGTACTTTCTCCACGTTGCCCTTCTTGATCAGTTCTCTTATGTAACTACTACTAACTCTAATACCATCTATCTCAACAGGTTCCACAATTTTCATCTTAATGCCTTTTAAAGAACATAACGCCCTTAAAGTTTCGACGTTTCCTCTACCATTCTTTCCAAACTTGAAGTCATGTCCCACAACGATACCTTCAACATTCTTGGAAATCTCTTCAAAAAAATCTTCCGGTTCTATATCCCTTATCTTTGGGAGTTCCAATACTTTCGTCTCACCGTATATCGATAGTAATTCCATTCTGTCTTCGATAGACGCTATGAGACCATCGAATTGTCCAGTGTAGTACTCCATTGGATACAGTATTGTATATATTCTTGATTTAGAACCGTGTTCTTCACTCATTTTCTTGAGCATAGATAGTATTTTTACATGACCTTTATGTACTCCATCGAAAACACCGATAGTTATAAACACCAATATACACCTCTACTCTTTACCGTATAATTTATGGATACTATGCATGATCTTTTTAGAATCTTCTTTAGAATCTTCTCGTGACTATCCTATATCCAATTTCAACGAATTTCAAATTTCTATGGCTCTCGCCAAGGTCTAACCGTGTAAATAATATGAGCGCACCGAACCTTAAGATGAAAGCAATCATGAAAAGTATGTTGTAACCAGTGAATATGGATATACTGACGTCCTTAAGTGCGTTCATAACAAGACCTCCAGCATACGATGCGATCAACGATGCAATACCTGCAACAAAAGCGTGCATAGAAATGTATATCTCACTTGGTTCATCTGAAATCTTTAGCAAAAGAGTGAAATAACACAAGTTTATGGCACTCCAGGCGATTGCTGAAATGATTACATCGATTACAAGAAGCCAAGTGTAGTTACTTGGATTCATAAACGAATATATCATTGGGATACCAAGAGCAAGGATGATCCCGAATTTTATCATGTTTTTCTCACCCAATTTTGGTGCAACTTTACCGTAGAGTGAATACAAAAACATCGAAAATATAGAGTTTATAACATTTACTATACCAAGGAACGAGTATGGTACCTTTATCTGAGATACTTCAAAGTAACTGAAAAACGGTCCTGCAAACTGTATGGCAAAGTTCCAAACGAATACAAACACAAGAAACTTTCTGAATCTTCTATTTTTCAGAGATTTAAACGGCATCAGTAGTCCATATTCAACAACTTGTGTCTCCGGTATATTGTGCAACTTCAATAAATACGCAGTTACGATGAATAGAATCGATGATACAGAGTAAGCTATCAACAAACCAACTTCCCTTGGAAGATATTGAAGGATTATTGAATAGAAAACCCAAGCAATTAATCCCGCGAAGGTTGATATCGTGTTTCTATATCCAAAATAACTACTTCTTTGTTCTTCCGAAACGATGTTTTTCATTGCAGATGTCCATAGACTTCCGACGATACTGTTCACAATGCTGAAAATGAAAAACGGTATGGCAATTATGAATTTGTTCTTCAAATTCAATAACATTGCAATTGGTATCAAGATAAATGAAGTCCTCGCAATGAATGCAAACCAATAGATTGCTTTGTGTTTTGAAGGGATGAATCTATATACGAGTGGAGCAAAAAACTGAATGATCTGAGCAGTCGACGGTAATACTGCTACAACTGATAGTAGAACTGGATCAAAGTTGTAGTACATCGCCAGTGTTGAATAGACAAATCCTTGTGTAGCATTGAATGCAAGGGTGTAAATAGCACCTTCTGCCACAGATAATTTCAAAGTTCTATTATCAGCCATTAACTTCCCCCATCCTTCGTATTTGTCGAATAGCTGAGTTATGAGTCATTATACATATGCATAGTTCGTAGTGTGTACTTTCTTTAGATAAATCGTACCACTTTTCCTTTTAATAGTGAATAGAGTAAAGATTAGAAAATGATTAAGTAAATATTACCAAAATGAAAAGGCATCCGTTTTTCTGCTATTAATAGAAAAAATTGGATGCCTTCTCTATTCAAATTGTGATATCTTTGACCACGTCATTTGAGAAATTACTTAAAATCAACTTACTTCAAACCGGTTCTTGCTATACCTCTCACAAAGTATCTTTGAGTAAATAAGAAGATGATAACAACAGGCAGTATAGTAAATGTAGCTGCTGCCATGAGTAAATTGTACAAAGTCCCTACATCTGAACTAAACGCTTGAAGTCCGACTGTAAGTGTTCTGTATTTTGGGTCGTTTGTGACTATCAACACCCAGAGGAAAGAGTTCCAACTACCGACAAACTTCAGTAGTGCGGTTGTGATGACTACAGGCCTACTCAGTGGCATTACAATTTGCCATAGATATCGCCAGTGAGAACAACCATCTATCCTTGCAGCATCAAATAATTCTGTAGGAATACTCATGAAGTGCTGCTTCATGAGGAATATTGAAAACACACTCACAACCCAAGGCACAATGAGTGCATAATATGTATCTATCCATCCAAATTTCGTTATCGTGATGAAATTAGGTACGAGCAGCACCTCGCCAGGCACCATCATAGTTGCAAGGAATATGCTGAATAATAAGTCTCTGCCTGGGAAATTCATCCAGGAAAATGCATATGCTGCCATGGCTGATATTATTATTTCCAGTATCGTCGTAACAACTGCTACAAATACAGTATTCACATAGTATATTCCAAATGGTGCAGCTTGCCATGCAAGTACGTAGTTTTGAAATACGTTCTTAACTACATCTGATGTTGTAAATTTCAAGCTTAACGTCCTGATATTATCGTCGATGAAATATATCGGACTCACACCATCCATAATGATCTCAACGTTTTTTCCTTCTTTAACTATAACTTCTTTGACAAACGAAGGTGCCTCGATAATTTTCCAGGCATAATTGACACTTTCGTAAATGCTCCTAAAGTCTTGAAATTCGAGCGTATTTATTGCAACATCTCTAAAAAGCTCAGCGGCATTGTCAACACTTTCTTTGAAACTATCCAGTTTTGATTTTACGGACATGTACGTGAGACTCATACCGGCTGATTCTTCAAGCTTTCTTGAGAATTCATCGAAAGATACGTTCAACAAATCCCTCACAGGTAAATTGTTCTCTAATCCAAGATTTATGAGAGAACTGATGAGGCTTTTCAAATTTGACAGATCTAAACTTGAGATCTTGTACCTTTCAACTACTTCATCGTCTAGTTTCTTAGCAAGCTCTTCACCGAGAGTGTTTAGTTCTACTTTGGTTATTAGTTCTTTGATTTCATTGAAGTCTCTGAAGTCCTTTGTACGTTCCAATAGTGTGTTGACCTTCTCATCTTTACTCATCGGTACGGCCTTTATGTCTTTATCCACTACGTCGTTCTGGATACTAGAAAAATAGGCATTTACCTTCAAGAAGAAATCTACGTTCCTTTTAATGTTCAACAACGTGTTTTCAACACCTGTATTATAGTTCTCACTGACCTCATTTTGGCCAGGATACAAGAGTTCGACTGTATCAAGCAACTTTGCAATCTCGCTGATTTCATCGTTTGACAATACAAGTTCTAATCCAACTTTGAATTTCTCAAATTTCGGGCGTATTTCTGTTAGCTGCTTGACCTTTTCATTTAAGAAATTTTGAAATCTCTCTTTCTCGTTCTGATCTTCAATTCTATCAATTCCATAAGTTGATATCATGTCTATGGTGCTCAAAAGATTATCCACATTTCCCAAAATATTGCTCGTAAATTCATCCCTCTTGAAGAATGGAGAAGAACCATTTATGTAGTATAGATAAACTTCTTCAAAGAACTTTTCTGGTGTCTCTTTGTCAACTTCAATCGGCATCGTTAGAAAATCCACAAACGCATTGAACTCATCCAGATTGGCAAACGGGGTGTATTTTGCCCCCTTTGTAGGAATAGTGAGCTCGCCTCTGTAAAATGGGTCATCGTTTACAGATAGATTTAATCCAACGGATTTCTTGGCAACAAAACTCAGTGCTTCCCTCAAACTGAGCCCCTTTACATTTGTTGCCGTCCCCGTAGATGGAATAACTTTTATTTCTCTACTCGTGGCAAAAGACCTAGTGGTCCATTTAGGAGGCCAGGTGTTTACTTCGGATGGTAATTTGAAAGATGTTACCAACATCCATGCAAATGGAGCTAACATTACTATTGCACCGATGGAGAGCAATATGTATACAATTGTTTTTCTCAATTCTCGCATATTTTATCCCCCTCAATCAGGTCAGCTGACGTATTCGACGACTTTATCACCGACGCGATACTGAACAAACGTAAAGACTAATATAACCAAGAACAATAGATATGCAGCTGCACTTGCTATTCCCATTCTTTGTTGTCTATAGAAAAGGTCAAAAACATAATAGACCATCGTCATTCCACTGTTTCCATATGGTCCAGGAAGTCCATCGTACAAAATGAATACTTCTTGGAAAACTTTAAAAGAGCCGATAACTGAAACGATTAATAAGAAGAAAGTAGTCGGTGATAGGAGAGGCCATGTGATTTTTGTAAATTTCTGGAAGCTACTTGCACCATCAACCTCAGCAGCCTCGTAGTAAAAAGTATCTATACTCTGGAGTCCAGCTAAGAATATCATGGCATTGTAACCAACACTCTTCCATATAGAGACTATACTAACCGTCGGTATTGTCCATTTTGCGTCCTTCAACCACTTTACCGGCTGTAATCCAATTGTTGTGAGAAGATAGTTAAGCAACCCTACATCATCGTTGAATATCCACTTCCATATAAGGCCCACAGCAACTGTGGAAGTTACGAATGGAATGAAGAAGGAAGTTCTAAAAAACGCCTTCAGCCTTACATCATTGTTCAAAAGTAAGGCTATCAAGAGTGAGAGGGCGATACCAATTGGAACGGTGAGAATGACATAATATGTCGTGTTCGTTAGTGCTTTAAAAAAGAGATTCTTCTCAGAGGCATCCAAGAAGTAATCTATGATTCCATAGCTCTTCCCATTTATCAATGAAGGAAACTGGAACTCGATCAAAACATACGAGACAAGCCATACGAAAAAGCTTATCCAGCCATGTTCCTTTATCATCTTTGTATCAAATATATTCCTCTTCAAGGCCACGATCACAAACAAAAGTAGGATGATTGATAAGACTATGGAGAGTGTGAATGAAATATAGTTTCTGAAAACGAAATAGGCAACCACAACGATGAGAGGAACGATATCCACGAGACTTGTCTTCTTCTTCCTAATGACAGAAACCATTTGAGATACAGAAAAGAGTATGAACAAAGCAATAGCCATGTAGAGGATACTGTAGAAAAGTCCCCTGTAAAATGGGAATTCCACGGGATAATCGAATTTCAAAATTTCTTTGTAGTTTCCGAATCCGTAGAAGTAAGGGTTATTCATATTTCTAAAGTCCCATTTGAAAAAACTGAGTACGAACGAGAAACCAACCGGCCAGAATGTAAATATGGCCAAGATCACCAGCGCTGGAAGTAAAAAGAGATAACCAAGCATGCTCTCTTTGAATCTCTTCTTTCCGAGCTGCGTCACAGACCATCACCCCCGAGTGTTATGTTTTGAGATTTTGAGATATATTGTTTGCACTGCTAACAAACACATACAGACAAATGGAGAAAATAAAGCCCCTAACTCGTCTTTTCTGAAAAGAGAGTTCGGGGCTCTACCATTAGAGGATATAAGAAGACAAATTTTCGTCGCTTGTTATATGACCTAACTTATTGATCACAAATGATTTATCGATAACAACTTTCTTTTCTTCTATATCAGGTGCCTCAAACATGATGTCTTCGAGGAGCTTTTCAACAACCGTGTATAGTCTCCTAGCACCGATATTCTCGATCTTTTCGTTGAGTTGATATGCCGTTTGCGCAATTTCATCGATAGCATCAGGTGTAAAATCAAGTTCAATTCCGTCGCTATATAAAAGGGCTTTATACTGCTTTATGAGTGCATTTTCTGGTTCCGTCAAAATACGTACGAAATCTTCTTTTCTCAATGGTTCAAGCTCAACTCTTATAGGGAATCTACCTTGCAATTCAGGGATCAAGTCTGTTGGCTTTGTCATGTGAAATGCACCGGCACCGATGAAAAGCATGAAATCGGTCTTTACTGGTCCATATTTTGTCGTAACTGTAGTACCTTCGATTATAGGCAATAAATCTCTCTGCACACCTTGCCTTGAGACATCTGGCCCGTGAGTTTGATCTCCACCAGCTATTTTATCCAACTCATCAATGAATATGATTCCTCTTTCTTGAGCGAGTGAGAGTGCCTTTTGAATTACTTCGTCCATATCGATGAGCTTTTCAGATTCTATTGGTGTTAGAATTCTTCTCGCTTCCGAGATTTTCATTCTACGCTTCTTGGTCTTTTTCGGTAGCATGTTACCAAGTACTTGTGAGAAATCGATTCCCATATCTTCCATATCTGGAACGCCTATGAATCCAACACCTGGTTGGGATATTTCTATATCCAACTCTATCTCCATATCTTCCAATTCACCATTTTTCAGTTTTTCACGTAACTCTGTTCTCCTTCTTTTCGTATCTTGATCTTCATGTTGCTCTTGCTGCGGCTGAAAACCAAATATATTTGCAAAAGGTACGCTTTGCTTTCCTGATGGTAGCATCGCATCGAGTATTCTTTCGTTTACAAGGTCCTTTACTTTGTACTCAACTTCCTTTATCTTTTCTTGTTTTACCATGTTAACAGCAATTTCGACTAAGTCTCTGACCATTGAATCGACGTTCTTTCCTACGTATCCAACTTCAGTAAATTTCGTGGCTTCAACTTTCAGAAATGGTGAGCCAGAAAGTTGTGCAAGTCTCCTTGCTATTTCGGTCTTTCCAACTCCTGTTGGTCCAATGAGGAGAATGTTCTTTGGAGTCACTTCTTTTCTCCATTCATCCGATAGCCGTTGCCTTCTTATTCTATTTCTTATCGCTATGGCAACTGCCTTTTTTGCATCATCTTGTCCAATTATATACTTGTCTAATTCTTCGACAATTTGCTTAGGCGTTAATAAGTCGAAATTTCTATTTGTCACTTCTTGCATTCTCTTACACCTCCTGATTCTAATTCACGTGATTAATCCTTTCTTAGAGTTCGTCATCATACACGTATATCGTCATTTTCTATCTTGAGTTCATCGTCTGGAGTTACATAGGCAAGCGACCATTGACCCCTTATCATCATTTCAAATGCATCCATCACTTGCGCTTCCGTTACACTCTTTACCCTTTCAATTATATCATCTATGGTTCTAACCGGTAGTTCATTTGCTACGTACTGAATGTAAAGAGCAGTAAGTGCTGAGGTACTTTCGGTAACGAGTTCAAGACTACCAAGCAGACGTTTCTTGCCGTAGTCGAAAAGTTTCTTCGTTAATTTGAAATTCTTGAATAAATCGAAGAGCTCTTTAATGAGTTTCTCTGTGTTTTCCTTAGATGTTGCTGCGTAGACAGAAAATACACCCCATTCTTTGGATTGGATATTATTTGTTGATATGTCATACACGAATCCTCTCTTCTCTCGTATCTTTTCAAAGAGCAACGAACTCATCCCACTACCAAGTAATGTGTTCAACACCATACTCGGATACAATGCATCTTCGTTTGATAAAGGTAATCCGTTATGAGAGAAAAGGAAATGGACTTGCTGACTTTCTTCGAATTTGTCACAAACTATACCCTCTTTAAGTTGTGAGACATGTTTAGCTGTCTTTGTTCCTTCATCGAGATTGAGTGACTTTAGGATCTCCATATCTTCCGAATTCACGTTACCGGCTATGATCAACTTTACGTTATATGGAGAATACATCTCAGCATGAAAACTATCGAGATCTTCTTTTGAAATTCTTCTTATGCTTTCCTCTGTACCAATTGTTGACTTTGAGTGTGGACCATCGATCAGTTTCTCGAAGAACAAATTGAACAGTCTTTGCTCCGGAATCTCCTTTTCCGCATAATATTCTTGCAAAATTATTTTTCTTTCAAGTTCCACGTTTTTCTCCAAGAAATCTGGTTCAAAGACCATATCCCTCAAGATGTCGAATGCTATTTTAAAAAACGTTGATGGCACCTTAGCATAGTAAACCGTACTTTCTTTGTCTGTCCAGGCGTTTAGTATACCTCCTACCTGCTCTATGGGTAGTTTGATCTGCCTCAATGTTCTCTTCTTCGTCTTTCTGAATGCCGTATGTTCTATGAAATGTGATATTCCGAGTAAATGGTCCGGTTCATAGACCGGGCCACTACCAACGATAAATGCAATTGTCACCGAACGAATACCTGGTATTTCATAGTAGTATATATTTTCCGCAAGCTGCTGCAACATTCATTCCACTCTCCTACACTGCAGTCTGCCTGCTTCATCTATGTTCGTTACTTCCACTTTCACTCTGTCACCGATCTTGAATGAATTGGGTTTAACGTTGCCCAATTTGCTTGAATGAACGAGTGCAGATTTACCCGGTGCAATTTCGACAAATATACCGTAATTCTCAACGCGCGTTACTTTCCCATTGTACACATCTCCGATGGAAACGTCTTTGAACATATTCTTTATGTACTCAACTGCCTCTTCAACCTTTTCTGCATCAACACCACTGACAGTCACTTTTCCATTCTCGTCGTTTAATGATATATCGACGTTGAACATCTTCGTGATGCCTTTGATGTTCCTGCCGCCAGGTCCAATTAATTCACCAGATTTTGCAGGGTCTATGTAGAACCAACTGATCCTTGGTGCATAAGGTGACAGGGTCTTACGTGGTTCTGATATCGTTTCATACAATTTTCCAAGTATAAATGCACGTGCTTCTCTTGCTTGAATCAATGCCGTTCTTAAGAGCTCCTCACTGACACCTGAGACCTTACAGTCCATCTGGAAAGCAGTGATACCATCTTTCGTGCCAGCCACTTTGAAGTCCATGTCTCCCCAATGGTCTTCCAAACCTAATATGTCTGTTAGCACTACTCCTTTGTCACCTTCTACGATCAATCCCATTGCCACACCGGCAACGTGTTTCTTAACAGGTACTCCCGCATCCATGAGCGCTAGAGATGCGGAACATACAGTAGCCATGGAAGAAGAACCGTTAGACTCAAGGATTTCAGATACAACACGAATTACGTAAGGGAATTCATCTTCAGATGGAATGATTGCCTTTACTGCTCTCTCTGCTAAGTGGCCGTGGCCTATTTCTCTTCTACCAGGTCCGCGTAATGGTTTTACCTCACCTGTTGAAAACGGTGGGAAGTTGTAATGTAATATGAATCTCTTCGTACCTTCCTCAATAAGTGTGTCAATTATCTGCTCTTCAGATTGAGAACCGAGCGTGACGATACCAAGACTTTGTGTCTCACCACGCGTGAAAAGTGAAGAACCGTGTGCCCTTGGGAGAAGCCCGACCTCACAAGTTATTGGTCGAATGTCTTTAGGGCCTCTACCGTCCGCTCTCATACCTCTTTCAACAATGATCTTTCTCATCAAAGACTTTGAAAGGTCATCGTACTTTTCCTTTAGTGGTATTTCATATTCTTCCCTCTGTTCTTCAGTTATTCCATTCTCCTCGAAAAATTTCTCGACAATACTTTCGTAATAATCGTCGGCCATCTCAGAACGTTCTTGCTTTCCACGGATGAAAACCCTCTTCTCGAGTTCGTTCAAATCAACGTACTGTGCGAACTTCTCAACTAATTCAACATCGTACTTCGGTGCTGGAAGAGGCATCTTTTCAACGCTGAACTCCGCGAGTATTTCTTCCTCAAATGCTACAATTTCTTTTATTGCTGCGTGTGCCGTCATGAGTGCTTTAAGCATTTCTTCCTCTGTAACTTCTTTTGCTTCTCCTTCAACCATCGTTATTGCATCTTTTGTTCCAGCAACGACTATATCTATCTTGCTTCTCTCCAATTGCTCTGTTGTTGGGAAAACTACGAATTCCCCATCAACATACCCGACTTGCACACCGGCCGCAATACCGTCAAAAGGTATCTTCGATATATTGAGCGCTAACGAAGCAGCAGCTATTCCAAGCACATCTGTTGGACAATCTGGATCAACGGATAAAACAGTAACGATAACTTGAACCTCGTTTCTCAAATCCTTTGGAAAAAGTGGCCTTATGGGCCTGTCTATGAGTCTTGAAGAGAGTATTCCACTCTCAGAGGGTTTATTTTCTCTTTTTACAAATCCACCAGGTATCTTTCCAGCTGCATAAAATTTCTCCATGAACTCTACTGTGAGTGGTACAAAATCTATCCCTTCAACCGTATTGTCTGATACATTTACGGTTGCAAGAACGATGCTATCACCAAATCTTGCCCAGATGGACCCTGCAGATTGCTTTGCAACTTTTCCGTGTTGAAACATCATTTCTCTTCCAAAAAGAGTCTTTCTCCATTCTTTCATGACAACACCTCCAACCTTCCATATCTTGTATGTCTTAATATTATCATATTATTGTACCACGTTTTACAGATTATTTGAACACCTGCATTAACAGTTCAGCAATTGAATTCCATATTAGCGCAAAGAAAGTTCCAGCATATAGCTGGAACTTTTTCCAATAGATAAATGACGTATCAAGAAACAGCAATCTATTACTTTATCATACCTTGGAATCCTGTGAAAGCAAGTGACAATATCGAAGCAGTGATCAAAGCAATCGGAAGATTTTGAAATGGCCTTGGTACATCGTAGAGCTCAAATCTCTCTCTAATTCCAGAGAGTATTATCAACGCAAGTAGAAAGCCCATTCCTGCACCTAGTGCGTTGAATATAGATTCCATGAATGTGTATTTAGCAGTACTATTTAGTATTGCGATACCTAATATTATACAGTTTGTCGTTATCAATGGCAAATAGATACCCATTGCTTCGTAAAGAGCGTGGTTTGTCTTTTTCAAAAAGGCCTCAACGAACTGAACGAACGTTGCAATGACGAGTATGAAAACAATTGTTTTGAGAAACTCCAAGTTTAGTGCAATCAATAATAAGTCTAATAACCAAGATAAAGCAGATGATATCACCAACACAAAGATAACTGCTATGCCCATCCCGACTGCAGTAGACGTCTTCTTCGAGACACCAAGAGCTGGACAAATACCAAGGAATCTTACAAACACGTAGTTATTCACAAGCATAGCTGACAAAAGTATCAAGAAAAGTCTCATCTCTGCTCACCAGCCTTCTGAGCTTGTTGTTGACTCGCCATCTTTTTTGCCTTATCTGATCTCCTGATGGATATACTAGCAAAAAATGCTGACAAAAGTCCAAGCGTTAGAAAAGCTCCAGGTGGCAATATCATGACGAACATGTTGAATGCATTACCCCATACCTCTATACCAAATATCGTTCCATTTCCGAGAAGTTCTCTTATACTACCGAGTAGCACCAAACTCAACGTGAATCCTATCCCCATGCCAAGACC
>DPXZ01000131.1 GCA_003526765.1 Fervidobacterium sp. | reverse complement strand
AATAATTTGGAATAATCATGTTATCACTTCGTCACTTGATAATTGTAATCAGATATCTTCTTTATCTTGAGCGCATCTATCGTCTTGAAGAACGTTTCAAGTGTGTTCATGTCCACATTAGTCTCTATAACGAGTTTTGTATCTGCCTTTTCTATAATTTTAATCCCCTCATACTTTGCATTCAAGT
This sequence comes from Fervidobacterium sp., assembly GCA_003526765.1. Lineage (GTDB taxonomy): Bacteria > Thermotogota > Thermotogae > Thermotogales > Fervidobacteriaceae > Fervidobacterium. Next base: position 5,596 of record DPXZ01000131.1, on the reverse strand, counting down.
AATCCATTAGCATCGAACCATACACCGCTCTTTCGAGCACAAAAGTATACCTAAAGACCTTTTTCGTTTGAACATTTTCAAAGTTCAGCGAGTTTATGATCTGCTGGACGTAGTTCTTGAAATTCTGCCCATTGACAATCTTTGAGACTGCTGCTTGTGCGGTAGCACCTGTGTTAACTTCTTCAAATTGTGGTGCAGTTAATATATTACCCGTTATGGAATCGATTATCTGTGTACTAACTGCTGTTCTCACTGAGTAGACACCGTAGTCAGAAACGTACGTTGAAGTTGAAGTCACCTTTGTATACAGCACATATCTTGCACTGGATAGGACGGCAAGTTTTCCCAAAGTTGTTAAATTGTAACCCAATCTCTGTTGTTCTTCGAGTATTTTCTTGGAGAAATCTTTTGAAACGAGTTTTATCCCTGCATCAACGATACTCGAAATCATAGCGGGTTCAATATAGCCTGAACTATCACCATCAACTATCAGCATCGCAAATCCACTTGGTGCACTTTTGAGCGCATCTCGTATATCATTTTGGAACCTTTCTTTCATAACTGTTGCGCTGACCACCGCAAAGTATATACCTTGATATTCTCCAGTCGCGGTAATTTCATAATCGATACCTGCACTGACTTTGTTCACTATGTATTCGTCTATTGGAACGTCAAGTAAATCCTTGTCTTGTCCCAATAAAACTTCTGCAGCAGATTTTCTGACGATTTTTGTCAACGCATCTTTGATTGCATTGTCTCTTGTAGCTTTCGTATCTAAACCAGGTTTTGCGCTTCCGCCTGCGAGTATTCTCAGCTTATCACCATCTCTTGAAATCACTCTCACGACATCTGGATTAACGAGCACTTTTCCCGGTGCCCAAACTGTATTGACTAATCCACCTATCGAAACGGTAATCTTTGAATCGATTGCCTTCACAATCCCTGAGAAGACAGCTTTGCCATCTTTTAGAGTAACGATATTTGGACCATCGATGTTGTCGTTTATAATCCTCACGGATGTTATAGCATTTGCGCTGGATTTTATTTCCACAGAAACCTGTTCACCAATGAGTACTTCTGTTGGTCCAGAGAGCTCAATCCTCACATCCTTCAAATATGGTCTAAGCCTTTCTCTATCGACTAAACCGTCTGGAACATCCAAAGCAGCAGCATCCAATGCATTGAGTAATTCTACGATTTGAACTACATCGTTGAAATCTTTGATCTCTTTGGCTTTAATATTATTCACCATTCCATCGATCTCTGCATATTTACTCCTTATCTTTCCGACAATCAATGCAATTTCCTGTGATATAGTTGGTGGAAACTTGTATTTTGAAAAGAGCGGTTCATACTTATCTAAAAGCCCCTTGGCTGTGAATACCATGCCAGAATCCAAAAGTGTACCTGCCAATTTCAAAGATATGTATGTTTCAAAAGTTTTCTTCGTATTCTCTTCTTCCACCAAGGCTTCTACCTTTGCATAATACTTACCGCTTGAATCCTTCTTCTTGTCGACAACATTGTATCTAACATCGATAAACTCAAATTGAGATTTTGTTTCTATCGTCTTTTGATACTCTCTGTTGAGAGTTTCTCTCACAGTGTTATTTGAAATTGTCTGGAGAAGTTGTTCGTTCAGCTTTGAAGTTGTTTGCACATCAACGTAGAGTTGTTCTGAAAGATTTGTAAGAGCATTTTTCTTTGCAACTTCCTCTGCCTCAAGTTCAGTATTACCATATGCCTCTCCGATACCTTTCATGTAACTAACGTTAGAAGGTAACGAAGGAGTTGGTTGGATTGGCTGTGTAGGTTGAGTTGGTTGGGTTGGTTGAGTCGGCTGTGCTGTTTGTTGTGGCGTTTGAGCTGCAGGTGCTAACGGAGTTCCCAACATCGCTTGATCTATGACACTGTTGAGTGAGGTAAAGAAGTCGACGCCAAGGTTCCCAAGTTGATTAACGGCTTGTTGGATATCTGGCTGCATCTCAATGAATTTTTTCACATCCTCTGGGTCGTAAACCAACAAAACGTACGTGTGCACCAAATTGCCTTCCTTTACACGCCACGTAGCATACACATAAGCGCCTGAAACTCTGCCCGCTGCAAAAAGTTCTGTGACACGTTTGTAAGCATTTGTCGAAGCGCTTACGATATCACTCTTGTTTCCTGAAACCTGGACATTCTGCAATTGACCTTCAACTAATTGAGCGAACGTGCTGACATTTGCGTTCAAAAGCTCTGCTATCTGTGAATAGGCTCTTAGTTTTGCTACTTCTTGATCTTGAATTGTGCCTGCCCCCTGTGCCTCTCCCACAAAAGCAATTAACTTGTTAGACTGTGCAAGGTTCTTGACAGCTCCAGCTTTTGCAGTATTGACTCCCATAATCTCTGCATCCGATGGAATCTTCCAAACCTTCACGCCATCTGCTTCTATCCACTTATCCTGTGGCTGCATTAAAAAAAACGCACCCAGGCCTATCGCTGCAACTAACAAAACACCTATCAAAAGCCAGGTTATATTATCCACGCTCAGTCACCTCCAACTAAAAGAAAATATCCCCCTGCATTTGCAGGGGGATGCAAAGAGGAATAATTATTTCTGCTCCATTGGTGTGCCCTTTGTTGCTTCTTGCATTACGGCGTTTAGATTCTCGAAGAAATTGACACCCTGTTTTCCAAGTTCATCTACTGCCTGTTGTACTTGCGCGTCGAGCTCGATTATCTTCACGATTAATCCAGGATCATATACAAGCAAAGAATATGTGTTTGTAATATTTCCACTCTTTACTCTCCAAACTGCAAAGACATATGCGCCGGAGACTCTGCCTTGTGCAAAAAGTTCAGTCACTCTCTTGTACGCATTTACAGATGCACTGACAATATCGTTCTTGTTTCCGGAAACTTGAACGTTCTGAAGCTGCCCTTCAACTAACTGGGCAAAGGTGCTAACCTGGGCATTCAAAAATTCTGCGATCTGCGAATATGCTCTCATCTTTGCGACTTCTTGGTCCTGAGCACTTCCAGTTCCTTGTGCCTCACCGACGAATGCAATAAGTTGGTTCTTCTGTTTCAATGTCTTCACAGACTGTGCCTGAGCTTGGTTGATGAACGTTACTTCTGCATCTTTTGGTATCTGCCAAATTTTCACACCATCAACTTCGATGTACCTGTCCTTTGGTGTTAACAAGAACATACCACCTACAACCAATCCAACAGCAAGTATACCGATGAGAACCCAAGTCATCATGTTATCCACAAATACCCCTCCCTCTAATAGAGTAGTTGCCACACTCAAGATTTTCCGTGACTACTAATTAGACTACATCAACGGCAAAATAGTTCACAATTCTTGGAATGCGTATTCAGTAAGATCTCAGAATATTCATAAATGATGTATATAACAATGTATATAACAAAGTGTGCACGCCAATAGCGTGCACACCAAATATAAGAAAGCTTGCTCGATTTCCACCTATCCCCAGTGCCCCCGTTTCATAGATATAGTATATCATTTTTTCATCTTGCATGTCAATTTTTCGACTAAGAAAATTGTTGATAATCCCTAAATCCGCATGAATACATCACTGCGACAACATTAGAAATTCTATCACACATTCAGACTCTTGACTTTACTTACTTTTATTGGTAGAATTTCTTCGAAATATTGGAGGTGTGTTGATGGTTAATTTGGTCCTGAGAGGCCGAAACCCGTGGGAAAAATTTTGTAATCTTTTTGCTGAAGAGCATCTGAAAAATTTGAATAACTTTAAATGCAATGTTCTTAACTACTTTGGCTTTTTGAATATCTTGTTAAGTACTTGGACTGTTTTTTCGATGATCACATTCTTTGTTATTCGAGAGCAAATATTGACGAGGGCTTGTTGTTTAAGCCCTCGTTTTTATTTTTGCTGAAGCTGAAGAGGTGATTGATGTGCGATTCTATGACCCAATTTCTAATAGTTGGCACGAAGATATCGATGGACAATTGAATCTCAACCTACCGGAAAAAGTATCGATGGGCAATCAGTTCTCTGTAACATATCCTTTTGTGGACTTGCATACCCATGTAAGGCTAAATGGTGGCGAGGATTATAAATCACTTAGCAAAGCTGCAATTGCAGGTGGTTTTGGAGTACTGAATATCCAGCCGAATACGAATCCACCTCTTGATGAGTGGGACGTTCTAAGTAACCATGTATCTCTATCCAAAGATGAACTCGTCAAATATCTGTACACAGTGAGTTTTTTTGGAGGGATTAACGATATTTCGTCTGGATCTTCAGCTATTCGGATGACAGGATTTTCAACCGACGGAATTAGATACAACTCTCAAGAGATCGTTGAATCATTCCGCAGTAAGAAACCAACATTACTTTTTGATCATAGTCAACTGCATGAAGTGGCAGGGGATTTCTATACTGGTACAAATCTACCAAATGCGACAAGGCCATATTCTAATGAGCCAGTTGCGATAAACAGAACTGTACTATTGGGACTAGAATTCGGCTTCAACAAGTTCCATATTCAGCATATTTCAACAGCCAAAAGTTTAGACGAGATAGAACATTTAAGAAAGCTTGCACGTGTTACTTGTGAGGTAACCCCACATCATGTTTTCTTCATTCCGGAGATGATAGACAATGTGAATCAAAAGATCAATCCACCAATCTCAAAAGATAGGGATTTACTTATCGATGCTGTGAAGAAAGGCTTCATCGATACGTTCTCAACAGATCATGCACCGCATCCAGAGAAGCCTAACAATTTTGAAAGAGCACCCTACGGTAGTTCTCATATCGAAGTTGCGTTTTCAGTGTATCACACGGTATTCGATGACCCACAACTTGTAATTAGAAAACTGACAGTTGATCCTTTGAAAGTTCTCGGTTGGCGCTATGAAGATTTGGGCATGAAATTTCCTGATGATTTGATAATTCTGAACACAGAAGAGGAATATGTTGTTGACAACAGTAGGTTTTACAGTATGGGTAAGAACTGTGCGTTCAACGGATACAAATTGAAAGGAAGAATATTTGGAGTCAGAATGAATGGGAAGTGGGTGTATTGGGATGGAACATTCCTTGATAACTGAGACGATTAAGAAACACTTGTTCACAAAGAAAGAATGTGTTGATATCACTGAAGATACCTTTCTGATTACCTTCAATGAGAGCATTGATTTTCTAACTGGTCAGTTTGTGATGGTAAGTGTAGGCTCTCACGGATTAACGCGGAAACCATTCACAATAGGGAAATTTGGTGGCGATTTGGCCATCTCTGTAAAAATCATTGGCGACGGTTCGAAATATATAGTTGAAACAGATACACCCTTAGAAGTGGTTGGACCACTGGGAAATCCGTTTATCCCGCCATCATCAAACGGCGTTGCAATTGTCGCACCTTCTTGTATCGCTGAAGGCATTCATCTAACGGAGCACTTTGATATCCCACTCCATGTATGTTCGAAAACCCCATTGAAGAGAGAGTTTGCGGATGCAGTGAGCAACGATAAAATCGAATTGCATATCGGTGATGATGGGTATCTGCAACTACTGGCCAAATTGAAATACGAAAAGCACGATTGGGTCTTCATAAC
>DPXZ01000109.1 GCA_003526765.1 Fervidobacterium sp. | reverse complement strand
TTGGTATTACCTGGGGGCTTTTCTTACGGGGATTATTTAAGGGTAGGTGCGGTCGCTGCACGAGAACCTATTTCCTCAGAGATAAGAGACTTTATGAGCCGTGGGGGGCTTATTATTGGTATCTGTAACGGTTTTCAAATTTTGATCGAGATGGGGATATTACCGGGTGCACTGCTTCAGAACTCAACTGGGAAGTTCATTTGTAAGATTGTTGATCTGGAGGTTGTGGATAACGAAACGCCATTTACAAGATATTTTGAAAGAGGGGAAAGGATTCACTTGCCAATTGCGCACGGTTTCGGTAGGTATGTAAAGACAAACGGTTTAGTTAATTCACAAGATAATGTTGTCTTCCGCTACGCGCAAGATGTCAATGGATCCGATGAACTCATCGCAGGTATATCAAATGAGAATAAGAATGTGCTCGGTTTAATGCCTCATCCGGAACGTGCCATCGAGAAGTTGATCGGTTCGGATGATGGACTTAGGGTCTTCCTTTCAGCTTTTAACTATATCAAGATAAGTAGTGAGAACATGCTGGAGAAGACAAAGGTTGGTGTCGCATAATGAAGTACATCGATATACTTGAGAGACAACTCGGTAGAAAGGCAACTAAGGCAGAGATAGAAGCATTCACAGTGATGTGGAGTGAGCATTGTGGATACTCGCATACGAAAGGATACATAAGGCAATTGCCAAGAGTCGGTTTTGGTGGGAATGCTGGAATTGTATCATTGGACGACTATCACTTCATTGCATTCAAAGTGGAAAGTCACAATCATCCAAGTGCGATTGAACCATTCAACGGTGCTGCTACGGGAGTTGGCGGAATCATTCGTGACATATTGGCTATGGGTGCACGGCCTACAGCTATCTTGGATTCACTGCACATGGATAAAATAACTGAGGGAATTATCGATGGTATATCGGATTACGGTAATTCTATCGGTGTACCAACTGTTGGTGGAGAGTTGAGAATATCGGATTACTACAAGTATAATCCACTCGTAAATGTAATGGCCGTTGGAGTTGGAAGAAACGAACATTTGATACCGTCTACAGCACAGAAACCGGGGCAAGTTATAGTGATCTTTGGTGGTGCAACGGGTCGTGATGGTATTCACGGTGCTTCATTTGCTTCAGAAGATTTGACAGGTGAGAAAGCAACGAAGTTGTCAATCCAAGTTGGTGATCCGTTTGCAGAAAAGATGTTGATCGAGGCATTCCTTGAAATGGTTGAAGAGGGATTGGTCGAAGGGGCACAAGATTTGGGTGCTGGAGGTGTACTTTCAGCAACGAGTGAGTTGGTTGCAAAGGCAAATCTCGGTGCCATTGTACATCTCGATAGAATGCCGTTAAGAGAACCGGATATGAATCCTGTTGAAATATTGATTAGCGAGAGTCAAGAGAGAATGGCAGTTGTAACGTCCGCTGAGAAGGAAAATAGAGTGATTGAAATAGCGAGAAGGCACTTACTATTCGCCGATATAGTTGTTGAAGTAACGGAGACGGGAAGGTATGTTGCAAAGTACAATGATGAAACAGTCATCGACGTACCTGCCAAGTTACTTGAAGAATCACCAGAAGAACGTACTTATGGATACAGACCAGTGGAGATGCCGAAATTCAATTGGATAAAGTTCAAGAATGTTGATGCACACGAAGTATTCGAAAGGTACGATTACATGGTTGGTACAGACACGGTTGTAAGGCCGGGCTATGGACCTGCAGTAATGCGTGTAAAGAGCTCGGGCGGATACTCGCTCGTGATACATAGCAGGGCAGATTTAGGACTACAAGAGCCATATTGGGCAGCTTACATCACGCTTCTTGAATGCGTGAGAAAGACACTCTCCGTCGGTGCAAGGCCACTTGCAGTCACGGATGGGATAAACTATGCGGATCCGGATGTACAACCAGAAGGATTGGCAGCACAGATGAAGGGACTCAAAGATGCCTGTGAATTCGCAAATGTGCCAGTTGCTTCAGGCAATGCTTCTCTTTACAATACCTACAAGGGAAATGGCATTCCACCAACATTGGTGATTGGCATGATTGGAAAGTTAGAAAATCTGAATGTGCCAAGACCAAGAAAGAGTGCCATATACGCCATAGGTTTCAAGGATTTTAAGTTGGAAAGAGAAAAATTACTTTGGAATGAGATAGAGAGAATTGCAAAAGCAGGATATTTTGTCGTTAGTATGCACGATTTCTCAACAATGTCTACACTCAAACAAGAGCTACAGAAAACCGGTCTCGACATGAAAGTGAAGAGTCCAAAGTGTGAGCCTGTACATCAACTAATTATGGTATTTGGAGATGTCGATACCAAATTGCCTAAAGAACTCATAGGGTACTGCAACTAAGCACCTCTCTGCAAAGAAGAATATCGTATAGTTACTATCTTTACAACAAAGCGATACCGTCTATGGTATCGCTTTTTAAATTTGCACTTTCAATATTCAAATCAATTATTACACCGCATTTGTATTACAAAATTTATATTACAAAATTTATATTACAAAATATATTATAGAATTAATTACAAAATTAATTACAGAATTGATTAAAGAATTATGTTTTAAAACCACAACTCTTTGGCACTTGTAGAGATACCTCTAACTCCTTTTTCGAACAATTCTTCAGCTTCTCTCCTCTTTGTGATTAAGCCACCTGCTATGACTAATGCCTTTGAGTGGATGTTTTCTATGAAATATGGGGCGGCTATGGCAGGTAATATTTCGAATGCATCCGGTACGGAGGTGCTTCCTACTAAATCCCTGATTGATTTCAAAACTCCAGAATCTATCAGGAAGACCCTCTGTATTGCAAGCATCTTCTCCTTCATAGCAGACCTTACCGCATTTGTCTTGGTTGATATGATTCCATCGCAGAATCTTTTCTTTGCCAAGAATTCAATTCCTTTTTTATCTGAGGCAATGCCTTCGAGTAGATCAACATTTATCATGAGTGCCTTTTGCGCTTCTCTCACTTTCGATGAGATACCTTCCAAATCGAGAATGGAACCTGTCAACAAGAATACTATTGGTGATTTAGTTTTCAGCGCATCGTCTAAATCGTTCAAATCTCTAACGGCAGGAATTATTGTGTATTCCTCAATCAGTTCGTCCAGATTTGGCATCGCAACTCTCCCCTACTCTTGATCTCATTTCTTGTTTACAGTTCTCGTACTTATTATATTTGCGCCTGTGTTTAGTACGTTTTCTATTATGATGTCTCCTCTTTTAACTGGTGCCGACACTTTTGTTTGTCTTATGACACCCATTATCTCTTCCATGAGTCTCAGTGGAACGGGTTTGTCAGACCTAACGGAAGCCATGGGAATCTCTCCATCTTCAACTCTTACGCTTGTAACTACTACTCTCAATGGGTCTGTGATTTCTTGTTTTGCAAACTCTAATCCTCTTTTGCACCTGTTGCCTTGAGCTTCTATTATTTCTACTTCATCGGCATCTGCATAGACAAGATTTATTTTACAACCTAAAGGGCAATTGGTACAGATGATTTTCTTCTTTTTGTACTCAACCAAGTTCATGTGCACTCACCTCTATTTCTTTACACAAATTGTCCTTGAATGGTTTTATTTGAATTTCCACCATCTCCGATGGTCTTGCTTCTTCCTCGATTATCTTTATACCCAATGGCTCAATGGTTATCTCGGCTTTTTGGAATACTCTTGATACTCTGATGTACAATTTAGTTGCCTGATTCGGGTCTATGTAAGATGGATGGATTATATTTATGTTCTTTCCTTTCTTTATGGTGATTTTTTCCTGTGATATATATTCATCCTTGGCGTAGAGGGCAGCATATTTTCCAGCTTTTTCGCCTTCTCTTGCAACGTAATCTACTAAATCGAAGATCACCGTACAATTACCTGCCGCAAATATCCAATCTTCGGTGGTTTGGTTTGTATTTGAAGTTATGAATCCTGGGCCCGTCTTGACAAATTCGACAGGTTTTACAGATGGTATGAGCCCAACAGATGTGATCAAAGCATCGACTTCAAAGACCTTTTCAGAGTTTGGAATGATGTTACCAGTACCATCCAGCTGCGAGACGTACACTTTGCTTAGTCTGTTTTTGCCTTCAACTCTCGTTACACTGTGTGAGAGGTAAAGCGGAATGTCGTAATCTCTCAAGCATTGTTGAACGTTTCTTTCCAATCCACCCGGATAAGGCAGAATTTCCACAACACCTTTAACTTCTATGCCTTCTAAATGTAATCTTCGAGCCATTATGAGCCCTATATCACCAGACCCAACTATCAAAGCGCTGTTGGCTGGTTTCAGGTTTTGCAAATTAATGTATTTCTGTGCAACTCCTGCAGTGAAAATACCGCTCACTCTATCGCCGGGAATGCCCAAGGAATTGAAATGTCTCTCTCTTGCACCTGTCGTCATGACTAATGCCTTTGTTTTTATCTCGTGGATGCCATCGCTATTGACAAATGTTATTCGTTTATCTCTACTCACATCTAAAACGAAGGTCCCTTTGAGTACTCTTACATTTGTCTTTTCCAATTCTTCTTGGAGCGTCTCTTTGAATTCTGGACCTGTTAAATCTTTTTTGTAGTAATGCAAGCCGAAACCATTGTGTATACATTGATTGAGCACACCACCTGCTTCTTCTTCTCGTTCGATGAGTATGACATCTGCACCGCTTTTGTATGCAGAGAGGGCTGCCGCCATGCCACCTCCGCCCGCACCTATGACTACTACATCTGTCTCGTATCTCATATTGACCTCACCTCTGAATCGATTATCCAAGAGCCTTTTTCGTTGAGTAGCACGTCTTGCGGCCTAAGCCCAGTTTCATCACATATTATCTTCAGTATCTTCGAAGTACAGGAACTACCTTGGCATTCACCGAAGGAGGCCCTCGTTGCGAATTTCACTTCGTCTATGGTTCTAGCTCCATTTCTTATCGCTTCTTTTATTTCTTGCTTGGTAACTTTGTTGCAAAAACATATGATCTGTCCTGCTTCTGGATCTTCTTCAATCGCTTTACTCCAATAGTCGAAATCAGTCTCGACGAAATGCGAAACTTTTTCTACGTGTTCGATGTAATTCTGTCGTTTTTCCAAATTGATGTGCAACTTCTCTTCTATGAGATATTCGGTAACGTATTTTGCAATGGCGGGTGCAGCTGTTAAGCCTGGGGATCTGATACCAGAAACGTGGATGACGTTATCCGTACCAACATCTATGTAGAAATCTTTGCCGCCGCTTTCCGGTCGCAAGCCTGCGAATGTCTTGACTACATTCCTTGAAAAATCCAAACTTGGGATCAATTTCAACGTCTTTTCTTTAACTTCTGCAAGTCCGTCTCTCGTTGTGGAGAAGTCCTGTTTCGATTGCACACCGTGAGCAGTAGGACCTGCCAAGAATCCTCCATCTACCGTGGGAATAACTAAACAGCCCTTGGTCAATTCCGAAGGCATGGGAAAGATGACTGAATTTACATATCTTACATCCTTTCCCAAAAGGAAGTACTCACCCTTTATTGGAAAGATTTTGGGCACATCATCGCCGAACAGTTTTGCCACTTCGTCTGCATATAGGCCTGCTGCGTTTATCACTAAGTCGGCTGTGTATGTACTACCATCTTCAAAAGATAGTTCAAATTTCCCATCTTTTTTGGCTACTTCCACAAGGCGTTTGCCTTTGAATACTCTGCCACCGTTGAGCTCTATAGACCTTGCTGCTTGTATGGCAACTTCCCATGGTTCTGTGATACCAGCTATTGGGCAGTAGAACGAACTCAAGGCATTCTCACTCAAATTGGGTTCCATTTCAAATAATTCATCTCTATTCAAGATGCGATATTCCTTGACATTGTTTCTTGTAGCCTTTTCCTCCAGTTCATCTATCACAGCAAGCTCGCTCTCGTCTAAGGCAACTACATGAGAACCTATTCTCTTGACTTCGATGGAAAGCTCTCTGGAAATCTCATCGTACAGTCTATTACCTTTGTAACACAGTTGTGCCCTCAAACTTCCCGGTGGGTCGTCGTATCCGCCGTGAAGTATACCAGAATTCGCCTTTGTAACGCCCGTACCTATACCGTTTTTTGCTTCAAACAGGTATACATCCTCTACATACTTATTGATTTCTCTGGCAATCAAACTTCCAACGATGCCACCACCTATCACTGCAACCATCTTTGCCAAACCTCCCGTTCATCTGTAAGGACTATAAATAAAAACCATACCCCAAAAAGCGAGGAAATCTCGCTTCTGGGATATGGCTTTCTCTTAGTCTCCACCATATTGTATTTACTTGCATTTAGTTGTGTTCAGCTGTATCTAATTTCTATCACTCACTTTACTTGATTATTATACCACATTATTACCTTTGTGAATGTTCTTTTGTGAATGTTCTTTTTTTGGCCACTATTTCTTATTTACTATTCTTTTGCCTATTCTCTTGCCCAGTCTCTAGCCCTTTCAACAGCTCGTTTCCATCCTAAATATAATTTTTCTCGCTTATCTTCATCCATCTTCGGTGTGAATAGTGAATCTCTTTTCCACTTTTTAAGTAGTTCTTCTTGTCCATTCCAATAATCAACTGCCAAACCTGCCAAGTATGCTGCACCTAAAGCCGTCGTCTCACTTACGACCGGTCTTTCAACTTGGATACCGAGGATGTCGGACTGGAACTGCATGAGAAAGTTGTTTGATGATGCCCCACCATCTACGCGCATTGCCTTGAGTTTTATACCGGAATCTGCTTCCATCGCTTCTAGGACGTCCCTGGTCTGGTATGCGATCGACTCCAATGTTGCCCTTATGATGTGTGCTTTGGAAGATCCCCTTGTTAGACCAACTATTGTACCTCTTGCATACATATCCCAGTAAGGAGCACCTAGACCTGTAAATGCAGGTACAACGTATACTCCACCGTTATCTTCGACCTTTTTCGCAAAGTATTCTGTATCTGCTGAGCTATCTACTATCTTCAATTCATCTCTTAGCCACTGTATGGCTGCACCGGCTACGAAGATGGAACCTTCCAATGCATAGTAAACCTTTCCATCTATTCCGTAAGCGATCGTCGTTAACAGACCATTTTTCGATAGGACCGGTTCTTCACCGGTATTCATGAGCATGAAACAGCCGGTACCGTATGTATTCTTGATCATACCCTTCTCGTAACATGTCTGACCGAACGTTGCCGCTTGTTGGTCTCCTGCAATGCCGGCAATTGGGATCTCTGCTCCAAATATGTCTGAATCTGTGACCCCATAGACCTGACTCGATGGTCTCACTTCTGGTAAGATGGATTTTGGGATTTGAAGTTCTTCAAGCAGTTCTTCATCCCAATTTAAATCAAATATGTTGTATACCATTGTTCTAGATGCGTTTGTGTAATCGGTTATGTGTACCTTTCCATTCGTCAATTTCCAGACCAGCCAAGTATCGATCGTACCAAATCTCAATTTTCCAGCTCTTGCTCTTTCCTTAGCTCCTTCAACGTTATCTAGTATCCATTTTATCTTTGTGCCGGAAAAATAGGCATCTACTATCAATCCTGTTTTGCCCTTGATCTTATCTGATAGTCCTTTATCTTTCAAATCGTCACATATTTCTGATGTTCTTCTATCTTGCCAGACGATGGCGTTGTAGATAGGCTTGCCAGTTTCTGCATCCCAAATTACGGTTGTTTCCCTTTGGTTAGTTATTCCGATGGCCATTATCTGACTCCTTTTAATATCACCTCGAGCCAGTGCATCAGCTATAACTGCCATTGTGGTTGCCCATATCTCATTCGGATTATGTTCAACCCAACCAGGTTTTGGGTAGTACTGTAAAAATTCTTGCTGAGCGCTACTTACAACATTCCCTTCGTGATCAAAGACAATTGCCCGCGAACTTGTTGTTCCTTGATCGATTGCTAAAATGTATCTTTCCATAGCCTACCTCCACTATTTGTCAACGATACTTATTTACTCAGAAAACTGATGAATGTCATTAGTGTCCTTAAATAATCCCAGAATATGTTGTAGTGTTTGCTGCAAGAATCAACGTCATTAGAATTGTATTTAAGAATGCACCAGTGTAGACGTTACCAGTTTCTTCGTATAGTTTCTTCGTGTAAAATGTAGCTACGATCAACGATGGTATAAGTGCAAAGAGCAGAATCGGATTCAGAGCCTGATTGGGAACAAGTGCTCTTTGTGTGAAAAATAGAAGTCCATATTGTAATGCCAAGAATACAACTAAACCACCGACCATGGAAATACAAGACAAATAATAACCTTCTCCCTTTTTCATAGAACCAGTGTTTGCATTTATGGAAATACCGGTGATATAGTAGAAGATAAAGAAGAAAGGAGCGTATTTTATCGCTGCAAGTAGATTCTGCGATTCAAATGTCTTTACAGCCCAAGTCCATATCCTGAAATCGGTGACAAATATAGCATCTACGAAGTATAGTATCGCATAACCTATGGCAACAACTACGATAGCTATCAAAAGTGATGATAATACTGAACTCCACTTGGTTACAAAACCATATTGCTTTGGAGTCAGGTTAGACTGTTTCTTGTTCAGATAGTATGACACAAACATCAGTATGAGAATCATTTCAGAAACTATCAATGCCCAAAAGGCAATTTGGTTAGTTGTTGGTTGATTGAAGTATTTGTTTTGTACAAACAGATTCTTCCTGAAAGTTGTCGTCAAGAAAAGTAGTAAACTTGATAGTGAGATGAATATCATTCCATTTCTTACATTCTTGACTGATCTTCCTTTTTCTTTTCTCGCTCTTGAGAGCAAGAGTGCACCAAATAATAAACCTAGGCCCAAAATTACCAGCGACAGCACCTGTATTATAGTGATGCCTGCTCCATCTTTGTTCATTAGAGATGGGAAAAAGAGTGCTGGAAATGCCGCCGAAAATGCATAGAATATCCAGAATACTATTTTATTGTTCTTAGTCGCAGGTTCTGGAACGTAAGGAGCCCTTTCCGTCTTGGCCTTTGCAAAAAATGGAACTTTCATTAAAAGCATAACTAAAGGTATAAAGAGTAAGAAGAAACCTATCAATGCTAAAAATTCTGAATATTCTTTAAGTATCCATATTTGATTTTCACTACCTAAGCCCGCATTGACTTGATTTGGAGAAGTGTAACCTTCAAAAGCTTTGGTATAGAATGAAATCTGATGGCCGGTAGTAATAAAGGAGAAATGGTTCCAAGGGTGAGTCTGCCAAGGCTCATAGATTACCCTTCTCCCGCCATTATCCAAAGTGTATATAACACCTTCACTTGGATCAGAAGGATTACCTAAGAAAGCCTTTCCTTCTGGTGTGCTTATGAAATCTTTGAAAACCACAGTATTACCGGTCTTCTCAGCTGCGGAATCAAAGAAAAATTCATCATAATGTGCTGCTACAACTCCAACCGTTCTCGGACCATAAGCAGCGTAGGCTACATCGGGAGTCACGCCTAAATAACTGGTCCACGAGTAATCTGCTCCCATTGGCAATCCAGCATGGATTTTTCTTATACCAGTTTTTGCATAGTCTTGTTCGTCCATAACCATGGCCATTGTAGAGGAAAAACCACCCATAGAATGCCCTGCTACTGCAATTATACCATTTCCGTTCTCGTCTTTCATTACGTAATCTTGATTGTACATATACTGTACGGCATCATATTGAGACGATGGCCAAAAGGAGAAAAATGCTTTTGCTGAATCGTACTGTGTCTTATTCACAGAATGTCCATGGTCATACATATCCAATGCTAAAACCACATATCCTCTTCTCGACATCTCTATTGCAGCAGCATCCTGCATTTCTGCCGAGTTTAGATAGCCGTGTGTAGTAATGATCGTAGGTCGTGGATCGCTGCTGTCTGCTCCCTTTGGTAAATACAAGAGCCCGGATAGTATCCCGTTGTTTGTGTCAAACTTAATTCGTTTCACCTTAACTGTATAAAACGATGTGTTGAACATCTGGGCAAGGAAGCTTCCAACAAATATCAAAACAAGTGCAAATATGAGCCAGCCACCAACTTTTTTCATAACATACACCCCCTCTAATTTGAAAGATGGTAACTTTAACTACCAAGAAAATCAATCTTTATGAAGAATTCCTGTGAAAACAAAAAACCTTACCAAACAACCGCAGGGAAATTGTTCATCCTGCAAATTGTTGATAAGGTTTTCTCTTGTTCTCTACCTTACGCAAGTATTTACTGAATTGTATTCTCTTTTCTTTTTTTCACCAAAGTCGATTTTGAGTGGCTGAAGTCGATTTTTGTTGACCGTTGATAGATTATTGTGAATCGCTGCTTGTTTCTATTTGTTTGTCGTAATTAATCACTTTGTGAAATCATTGCACCGATGATAACCGATGATGGTAGAGAAATTACGGGTGGCATCTATACAAAGAACTATACAAAGATGTTGGAACAAACAAAACAGGTGTTCGTGATTTTCTGTGCACAAATATGGAATAATTGTTGTATAATTTGATTGACGAATTTGGTATCTATGGCTCTAATGGGAATCAACTTGGAATCATCTTGAAAAGGAGGGGATAGTATGAAAAAGTTGTTAGTTTTGATCATGACGGTCGTATGCGTTCTTTTCGTTTTTGCCGAAGGTGAAGCAGATGAGTTGAGTAATCCTGATGAACTATCTTTAGAACCGATGTATGAGGAGTTAGACTTGAGGATATCAAATGTCGAAGAGTATCTCAATGTAATGTATGATTCTCTCTCGAACAAGGCAGATAATGAAAGAGTTGAGGCACTCTTTGACCAAATCAATGCAAAGATTGATGAATTGTATGCGGCAGTCAATGATGTGAACCAGTTTGTAGAAGCTATTGATAACCTGGATGTTTCAACTGACATTTTGAACGATCAGATATTGAGTATTTACGAAATTCTTGGCGACCATAGCAATGCCCTGTCGAGCATTTCGGGGATTTATTTGACAAAGGAAGATGCAGATGTGGCTATAGCTGATATCATGAATAGAATAAAATCCCTTGAGGCGGCAGTTAATCCAGAACAAATGCAATCTCTTCAAGAGAGTGTGAATGCAGTAGAAGTGCAAAATGATGATATCCTCACGAGATTATCTTTACTTGAAGAGTACACGAATCTGATTTATGATATGAATAATTCAAAGGTTTCGGCAGATGATTTGGAGCAAGCGGTTTCTGTTCTTAAAGATGATATAGACCAGATTTCTGCCCAATTAGAAAAGGTTTCTGCAAAGAATTTGGAACAAGATAAAGATATAATCGTGTTGTATGATGCTGTCAGTAAATTGACGGACGAGGTAAAAAAGTTGTCTGGAAAAGTCTCATTACTTGAGACGGTTGTAATGGAATTGCGCCAAAATAGTGGGAAGTAGCCAGTTGAATAATTGAGTAAGTAGTACCAAGATAGCTAAAAAGCCGGAGTGATGACCATACTCCGGCTTTTTCTGCCTTTTTGAATTACTTTGTAAGCTATTTTCAGATATTTTCATTAGATACTTTAGATACTATCGTATATCACCTATATGTCGCCTATATGTCATCTTGCACGTCGAGTGAATACTCTATGAGCTCGTCTGGGCTAAAGAATATCGATGACTCCCTTTCAAAGCCATCTGGACAGTCGCTGGCATGGACTAAATTCTTTGTAACAGTGAGTGCAAATTCTCCCCTTATCGAGCCTGCTTCGGCCTTCAATGGATCAGTTGAACCGACTATGTGTCTTACAAGTTCCAAGACCCTTGGTGCTTCTAACACCAACGTCACGACAGGGCCACTCGTCATAAATTCTATCAATTCGTCATAAAATTCTTTTCCTTTGTGACATTCGTAGAGCCTTTCAGCTTGTTGCCTTGTTATCTTCAGGAATTTCATCCCGACTATCTTTATTCCCCTCTGTTCAAATCTCCTTATTATCTCGCCGATTAGACCTCTGCGCACAGTGTTTGGTTTGAGAATTATGAACGTTCTTTCCACAGAATCACCCCCAAGATATCTATGATTTGTGGAGAGTGTGACAGGGAAAGCACGTGTGATGTACAATCTACACTCTCAACGCGATAGAAATTAATAGATATTAAATAGATATTATTAGAATTGGCCGCCACCACTTAGTTTTTGATATACCTCCGAGGCAATGACCGGATCTATCTCGTTTACCCTCGATAATACCTCTACTTGTTTATCTGAATCAAGTGTTTTGAGGAAGTCTACTATTTCATCTACCGTTATGTCTCCATTTTGCAATCTGGTGTATATAGTTTCTTCTGGTGATGTAGCGTTTTGTGTCTCACTAGATTCACCAGTAATGGATATGCCTTCATTTTGTTCTGGTGCAATGGTTGTCTCACCTGCAGTCTTTGGCTCAGTTGGAGTAATTTTTGCCCACACAGGTAAGGATACATCTATATATCCAATTTCTATGTTTTGTGCAATTTTACGCCAAACCGGTGCGACGCTACCACCGCCGGTTAGATCTTTACCATCTTTTGCAAGTAAGAATATATACCTGCCATCACCACCAACGAACCATGCATTCTTCTCCGCAGTACCGGTCTTACCGTATATTGTCCTGCCAGGCATTGCAGCCGACGTACCGGTTCCCATTGTCACAACTTTTCTCATGAGCTGAAGCATCATCACCGAAGCTTCCGTAGGTGTTCTTTGGTCCATGTTTTTTGGTGCCTTGACCACATTTACAATGTCAGGCCTGTAGGAATAGAGCATCATTCCATCTTTGTCTTTGACATACTCTATTAACCTTGGTTGTATCACTATCCCACCGTTAAAAATAGGTTCAAATCCTTTTGCAACGTCTATTAGTGATGTTTCAACCGTACCCAATGAAATTGTAGCGTCGTTTGGATAATATCCACCAACTTTTAGTTCATTTTTCATGAAGTTTTGTACGTTATTTTGCCCCAATGCCATAAATAAATTCACTGATGGAACGTTACGAGAATATATGAGCGCGTTCTCTAAAGTGACTTCTTTCCAAAATGCTTTGTCAAAATTCTGAGGTGACCATTTCCCTATAGTCAGAGGTTCATCCTTAAGTATGTCGCTCTTGTTCCAACCTGCCATGAATGCAAGATAATAGTAAAATGGTTTGACAACGGAGCCAAGCTGTCTTCTACCGTTGTTTATACCCAATCCGTAAGCTGCACGTATTCTTCCGGTAGTGTGCTCAACGATGAGACCAGCCATGTTTGATTTATCTATGTTGTTGTTCAAAAGCATTTGCATGTTCTTGTCAATTGTCGTCCTTACTCTAGAACCATTTCTCAAATTACCCAACTCAAAGCCAAGGTCTCTGAGTTCAAGTACAACCATCCAGAATAGATCATTGTCAAAACTTTGACTGGCGGTCTTTACAGCGTACAAATGTTTTTCACCGATCTTTTTGAGTGCTTCGTCGTATTCACCTGAATTTATAACTTCTTCCTCCAATGCTTTTCTAAGAACTGTTTTGGAGAAATCTGTATTCAAATCTTTCAAAGGGTTAGCTTTTTCGGGTGATCTAAGCGTTGCCACAAGCATTGCGATTTCTGACGTGCTAAGTTGGTCAAGTGTCTTGTTGAAATAGTATTTTGCTGCTGCAGGAAAGCCAAATACACCATTTCCTAAGTAGACTGAATTTATGTATAGTTCCAGTATCTCGTTTTTTGAATAGTTCTGTTCCAGCCACAATGCTATGAATGCTTCTTTTATCTTCCTTTTCCACGTTTGTTCCATTGTGAGGTACAATGTACGTGCAAGTTGTTGAGTTATTGTACTTCCACCTTGTATGTCGTCACTTGTCAGTATGACTATGGCTGAACGGATTATACCAACTATATCTACGCCACTATGTGTGTAGAATCTCTTATCTTCAGATGCTATTATAAAGTCTTTCAAAGAAGTGGGAATATTATCAAAATCCACCCATACTGTCTTTGGCGTATAAAGTGGTGTACCATCAGAGTACTCAACGATAAGACTTGATGGCACGTTGTTCTGTGGCAATTCTAATCTTCCTGTATACCATTCGTATATGGCTAATGGTACCACACACGATACAGCTGCAATGATGATAAACAAAATTAACAGAAATCTTTTCAAATTGATCCCTCCAGGTTCAAAAGGTATTTTTTCCACTTCATTCCGTCTATTTTGTTCTTACTCGCCGAGTTGCTCGATATATTGGATCTTCCACCAAATCCGCCCAGAGAATTTTTAGCAACAACTCTATGGCATGGGAAATACAAAGGCAGTGGATTTGAAGCCATTGCAAATCCCACAACTCTGGGTGTGGTATTGCAGATTGTTGCCAAATCAGCATACGTAATTATTCTACCATAATTTACACGCTCCCTCAATTGCTCCAATATGTGTGCAAATTTGGTATCTTTCTTGTAGGATACAGGAAAATCTATAACTTTTATACTGCCATTCAAGTATTCTTTGATTTGTGATGTAAAGATGTTCTCAGCAGTTTCTTCAAGCTGCTCATCCGAAAATTCAATTCGTTCACACACTCTCTCTTCGGATGTGCTACAATAAATAAGTATAGAACCGATTTCACACCTAACAACGAAGATTTCAGAATTATGCATCTTTAGTCACCTCTTGTCTAGGTTTGATTTTGTTTTGGTAATGTTTTAGAATTATGGTGTCAAATAAAAGAACGAAGAATTTGGAGGTTCTTAGTCTGATGGACTTGGATGAATACCTTAAAAATGTTACCATAAAACCCAAGAAAAATGAACGTGAAGATTGGGATGATTATTTTAAGAGAGTGGCCAGTATGATTGCGGAAAGGTCAACTTGCTTCCACAGAAAAGTTGGTGCTGTGATCGTCAAGAACAAACGAATTCTTGCAACTGGGTACAATCAGCCCCCATCAAATTTTCCACATTGCGATGAGATTGGTTGCATTAGGGATGATTTGAAGATTCCGTCAGGAAAAAACCAGGAAATATGCTACGGATTGCACGCAGAACAGAATGCGCTGATGCAGGCAGCTCGGTTTGGTATATCGACTGAAGGAGCAACAATTTACGTAACGCATAAACCTTGTTCTGTTTGTGCAAGGTTGATAGTGAATGCCGGAATAAAGCGTGTTGTATTCATCGAAGGTTACCCTGATTCACTTACTGATTTCTTTTTTAGTACTTGTGGTGTACAATTGGTAGGAGGTGAAGAGGTTGAAAAGGGATAATTTGGCAAGTTACTT
>DPXZ01000136.1:5621-7585 GCA_003526765.1 Fervidobacterium sp. | reverse complement strand
CCATGTACAGTGCGGATGGAACGATCAGTGCATTGGTAGTGGATGGATCTATGTCGCTGCCCTGGATATCTATCGCACCAAATCGGTAATTTAATAGCAGAAGCGCTCTGACAAGTATTTCCCACGATTCGTATGCTCTGTGGTGCGTCAAATTCTCCACTATTTCTCTCATCCTTCGGTTTGTTGGATGACAGTATTCGGTCATGAAGTAATCTGGGATGAATGCAAGTGCCAAGTTATCGTGGTCTTCTTTCATAGTGGAAAGTTTCTCAGACAATGCCATCATCGTTTTGATGATACGCGCCGTACGTGGATATGTATAGTTCAACTTTCCTTCCGGTGATATAGGTGCAGCAAAGCCGTGCCTTTCACCAGTTATGGCAATTCTGTTGTTTCCATCGTCTGGTTTAGGTTCCAATACGTAGTTTATACCTCCAGCAAATAAGTAGTAATTGAGCAATCTGTTGCCTTGTGCAATGCACATGCGCGTTTTCAAATCTATTGATGATGGGTCATATCGTCCCCCATAAGTATCACCGTAGTTTCCATCACCTGCTTCAAATTCCATAGAGGTAATCGGCTGATCTGTGGTATTGACTGAAGTCATGTAAGAATTGATGATGTAGAGATCTTGGAAGTTGTTCATGGTAAGGTCTCCTATATATATGTCTGAACCGGGCAGGTAATTTGGAGATTGCGTGTATGATCTGTACAGTTGACTTATGCCAATTGGGAAACCGAATCCTCTTCCACCACCGGTGCCGTGTACGTTTATGACAAACGGTACACCAGAAATGCCATATTCTTCAGCATACGACCTCAATTCCGATACATAACGTGCAAATCTGTCCCGCATATAGTATCCCAAATCGTGCAAGAATTGTGGACCGTACGATTCATCCGGACTTCTAAAACGTTTTACACACTCTGCAACATTATCTATACTGAACGGATAGCGAGAGCTAAGAACTTTACTTTCATAAGTCCTCCTCAGCCACCTTGAGAAGTCAATTATCACGTTGTCTGTAAGGTCAGGAGAATTACTTACCCAAGAGAGCATCCCTATCTCATTGTCGAGTTGTACTGCTATGATGTTTCCACCATTGCTCTGTAGGCGCGGTGAGATAACTTGTCCCATGACGGCACCATACCACTTCTTGACTTCATCGAGAAAGGTGGGTGCAAGGTAATCAACGGTTTTTGTCGGCACCACTTTGTTATCCCAGCTAGTTGGTATAATTTCAGGATGCTTTTGATACACCCAGAACGGTATACCCTCGTTTTTCAACTCGGCCATGACAAATGGACCGGGCCTTGCGATGAAATATAGATCGTTCTCCTTACACAAGTCTATGAAACCACCAACGTCGAGTTGTGGTAACGTCCTTCCATCAAAATCCATCACGCCATCGATGGGTTCGTGACAGAGCCACGGTATATAAGATGAGACGGCGTTGCACCCTGCTTGCTTGAGTTTATTGATTCTATCTTGCCACTCATTCCTTTGTAGACGAAAATAGTGAATCTCGCCGGACATTATTATTTGTGGCTTACCATCTATGAGTATACATCTATCCTTGAGCTCAACCATTTTACAAATCATCTCCCTTTGACGAATTGATGACATTAACGATACTTACAACATCAACAATAGTTGCAAACAATCATATTCCGCTTTGGAGACCTACTTTTTTCATCCCATCCCTCGCATACTTATTCTGCATGAAGGTTTCCCAAATGATCCCATCTACGTAATTTTGTATCATGAGCAGTGTGATTCCCTTGTCTATCCCTATAACATCTCTGTCATACCATGCAGGGGATACATCCAAATTGAATGCATCTACAAATCCATATTTCCCCCACAGGTTCTTGTCTCTATAGTAGTTTTTCAGAGCGGCTATCGATTCTTCCGGAGTAAAGACAATAGAGCCGGCAGCACCGGCAGGTGGTACCGTACCGTC
>DPXZ01000136.1:3690-5416 GCA_003526765.1 Fervidobacterium sp. | reverse complement strand
AGCCCCCAAGAATTTGGACCAAACGTCTTGAACCTGTCACTGTTATCTATGCAAAATTGTCTGTTTGTCTTCGTTGCAATAACAGAATTCTCCCACCAATTGACGCCTTCCCTATCTACCTTGTTTCTTAGGTCAAACCATGCGTGTGAATACTGGTATGTAAAGAGAGAGCCTGTCCATGTGTATATGAAAGGTGGGTAATTACCGTAAGTGCCAACTAACCTTTTGAAACTGTAAAACACTTCAGGGTCTACTGGATAAGTTGGTGATGCTGCCGCGAGAAAGTACATCATGAATTGCTCTGCATACATACTCCAAGCACCGAAAAAGCCCCTTTCAGGTGTATATCCCATGTAGAATTGTTTCGTTTCTTTATTTAGATACCATTGCCAATTTACCCTTCCATATACCTCCTCTGCCTTTTCCTTTACCTCACCGCCAAAATACTCACCTGCGCATATGACCCCATTCAGTGCAATCGCTGTGTCGATGATCGATACCTCGCAATTTCTAACTCTCTTTGCCGTTGTCATGTCCAAGAAATGAAAAAAGAAGCCATTTATGTTCTGAGCACGGTTGAGTAAAGTATCGACAGTTCCAAGCGCTCTGTTGTAGGCCTCTTGCTTGCTAACCCATCCTCTCTCTGCACCGATTACGATTGCACTGAGTCCAAAACCTACAGAAGCGATGCTTGCCACATTTGGATTGTTTGGTGCCCTATCTCTTATCAACCCATATCCATCGCTCCCTTCTCTCGCATTTGCCTCTTGCCAAAAGAAATCGAAGCATGCCTTACTTTCCAACTCAAGTATTTCTTCATCACTCTTACCATGGATATCAATCATCAATTTCCATCACCCCTAAATTCTCATCGTTATGCCACTATAGATGAATATTATAGATGAATTTTCCAATCTCATAACTTCTTTTGAAATTCTAGAGTAACACTTTCTCCAATTTTATGCGTTACTTTGATGAAGTAAGTATCATCGTACAATGTAACTTGTACACTATCATTATTCACTGGCACATAAGTCTTAGTGCGGAGCACAACCGTTGCTTCTTCTCCGGTCATCATCTTGAGGAATAAGTTCATTGACATTCCATCTTCTTGGACGTCGTAAATCTCCGTAGTGCTATAGACAATGTGTATATCATCGTTCAACTTGCAATTCATAGGAAGCATGACACCCGTTCTTGCCGGAATTGTGAGTTTCTGACCGTCGAACAGATGTTTTCCGTTGTAACTAATGGTACTCGTTCTATCGATCTCATCGTAGTTGTTTATAAAGATGAACTTAGTCGCTCCGTCACTTCTGATAGTAACAGACAGATTATCATCGTCGAGTGAGACGAGTGGTTCTATACCTATTTTTCTTGCAAGTGCCTTTATAACTTCAAGTTCGTAATTGAACTCGTGTACCATGCCTATACCCAAAAACATGAACTTGCCCAAACCACGTCTCATGATGAATCCTGCGTACTCCTTTTGTCCGTTTGAATCTTTCCATGCAATGGGTTCACCGATCTTCTCGTGAATAACGACTCTCTTATTGACAAAAACATCGTCGACATCTAGGATATCAACATTTTGCCAACCATGTTTTTCATCGAACTCTTCTATCCCAAACGCATCGGCCAGTATTCTGCACGGTTCTCCATCCAGCGACATTTGTGGTATAGTTGGGAAGAGTACCAACGTTCCACCATCTTCAACATACTTGAG
>DPXZ01000136.1:0-3522 GCA_003526765.1 Fervidobacterium sp. | reverse complement strand
GGCACCTTTGTTACATCTATAGTCTCTTCTTTGAGTATGTCTATTGCATCATACGGGATGTTCGCTACAGTTAGGAGTCTCAATATACCATCGTAGGAGAAATTGTCTCGCTCAGATATCATCTCTCCAAGAGTTTCTCTCGTGTTCCCCCTCTGCACATCCGTCATGTAATAGTCCGGGTAAAATGCAATGTGTGTCTTTATCTCTTTTTTTGCACGCAATAACTGATCGTTGAACAACCTCAGCATCTTTCCCAAGTGCATTATCTTGAAATAATGTGGTCGCAAATTTCCATCAAAGTCCACTGGTGCTTGCCAATCGTGCCTTCTCCCGAAAAGCCCTATACGTTCGTAATTCTCACCACTTGTAAACATGTAGTAGTTTATCGCATTCATCCCATTCGCTATGCACGTTCTCGTACTTAGGTCCACATCGTTTGGACTTATACGTGGTTTGTCAGTGGACCTACCAGATTGGAACTCTACTGAGAAAACGGGCTGTTCGTCGTTGGAAATTGCAGCTGTAAATGCGCAACTGAGGACGAGGTCATGGTAAGAATCGTAAGTCACATGGCCTGGATAGAAATCACCGGATACAACCATATCCTCTATCTGTGCTGCACCGTAAAGTTGTGAGAGTCCTATTGGGTATTCCATTCCTCTACTGCTCAACCAAAGGTTTTTGAACCCGTGAACGTTTGTGATGAATGGTACATCGATACCGGACTCTTGAGCGTACATTTTCAGCGTTGAAATGTATGTCTTGATGTACTCTCTAAAGAACATTCCCCAATCGTAATGGAATCTAAGTGCGCCATTTTGGCTCTTTTCTTGCACAAAATCTCTCAAGAATTCTTCAATCCTATCGTATTTCGTCCCATAATATGCATTGATAGTTTCCAGCGAGCCATATCTTTTGATCAGATATGTTGTAAAACTTTCGAGCATGCTATCACTGTAATCTGGTGTGTTTGTAACCCAGTGAAACATACCGACTTCATTGCACAGCTGATACATGATGATGCTACCACCACGTGTTATCTGATGCCGTGCAATTACGTCGTTTACAGCATCGTACCAAGTCCTCACTTTTTCAAGAAATGTGGGATGCAGATATGTAATTACCTCAGATGGGTGCTTCTTTCCGTTTTTGTCTCTGCCTATAACTTGCGGGTAATTCTCTAAGAGCCAAGATGGGATACCGGAATTCACTGTTTCGGCCATAACGTATGGTCCTGGTCTCACTATACAATACAAGCCGATTTCATCTACCAATTCCAAAAAGCCCTCGAGGTCTTTCTCTTTCCTTGTCTCTCCATGGAGGTCTATCACTCCTTCATCACTTTCATGCCATATCCAAGGTATGTAAGTACTAACAACGTTGCAACCTGCATCCTTAATCTTCTGCAATTGCGCTCGCCATCGGTTGCGCGGACATCTGAAATAATGAAACTCACCTCCGAATACAAAGGTCGGTTTACCGTTCATAACGAAAGACTTGCCTTCAAAACCGAAACTACCACCCATCTTTCCAATACCACCTTTCTACACAAATGATTTATGTACTTTCCCGATAAATCAATTTCCCATCACACGAAATACACTGCGTTGAAACGTTTCGATTCACTAATTAAGATGATACTACTCCAATTTGTTTTTTGAGTCAACAATGAAGAATAGTTGGATTTTGGAAATATCAGCTGAAGTATATACGCTTTTGTGTAAGAGCTGAGGAAACTTCTATATCTTGAGCATTTTTGATGCTCGCAACGATGGCTGCGGGGAGTTAACACGTTCAATTTTATCGAATATAGTCCATTCTTCCAAATTCTCAATTATCTTCAAATATTCTACAGATTGCGGCACTTTATACTTTCTCTAAAAGTGATATAATCGAAGTGGTAACATGTGATAGATGTAGCGAAATATCGTTAAAGACGATGAAATTTGATAGTGATTGATAAATATGCAAGATCAAGGAAAATACAAAAGACATGTGAGGGATCGAAGATGGGTAAGCTTTCTATGTTCACTGATACAACGTTTCGTGATGGTCACCAATCGTTGATAGCAACGCGTATGAACACCGAAGATATATTAGGAATCATAGAGAAGGTAGATGAGCTTGGATTCCAGGCATTTGAGGTCTGGGGCGGTGCTACTTTCGATGTCTGTGTGAGGTTTTTGAACGAAGACCCTTGGGAAAGAATCAGGCTTATCAGTAAGAAGTTGAAAAATGGTAAGGCTCAGATGCTTTTGAGAGGGCAAAATATCGTTGCATACAGGCACTATGCCGACGATGTTGTGGAACTATTTGTGAGAAAGGCTGTGGAGAATGGTGTTAAGGTCATAAGGATATTCGATGCGTTGAACGATGTGAGAAACCTCGAAAAGAGTATTGAGGTAGCACTATCTTGCGGTGCGCAAGTCCAGGGTGCAATATCATATACTACAAGTCCAGTACATACGATAGAATATTACGTGGACTATGCACAGCAACTTGTGGACAGGGGCATTCACTCACTCTGCATCAAAGACATGGCGGGTTTGTTGACACCTAAAGCCGCAGGGGATCTTGTGAGTGAGCTGAAAAAGAGATTTTCCATACCAATCGAGGTGCACTCTCATGCAACGGCAGGACTCGGCGAGTTAGCGTACTTAACGGCATTCTTGGCAGGTGCTGATATAATTGATACGGCATTTTCGCCTTTTGGTATGACAACGAGTCAGCCGGCATTTGAGTCGTTCTACTATGCGTTAAGTGAGTACAAAGAGCTTCCACCCATAGATTGGAAGACCGTTGATGAGATAGTAAAATATCTGTGGGACGTGAGGAAAAAGTATGAAAAGTACGATGTAAAGATGTACAGCATAGACCACAGAATCATCACATCGCAAGTGCCCGGCGGCATGTATTCGAATCTTGTGAGCCAGTTGGCAGAACAGAAGATGCAAAACAAGATGGACGAGGTACTTGCAGAAATCCCAAAAGTGAGAAAAGACTTGGGATATCCCCCACTCGTCACACCAACAAGCCAGATAGTGGGCGTCCAAGCTGTACTCAACGTGATCACCGGTGAGAGGTATGCAAAGGTGACGAAAGAAGTAAGAGACTACGTGAAAGGTTTGTACGGTAGGCCACCTGCTCCAATCAATGAAGAACTTGTCAAGAAGATACTTGGCGATGAAAAACCGATAGATGGCAGACCTGCCGATTACATAGAACCTGAACTACCAAAACGAAGGGCTGAAATAGGGCTACTTGCAGAGACTGATGAAGACCTTTTGATATACGCAATATTGGGAGAAGTTGGTAAGCAATATCTCAAGAGGAGATACGAAGAAAAGCTCCAAGTAGACTGGAATTTGGTGGAGACGTATGAGGGAGGATATCCTGTTTGATAGTAGGAATAGGTAATGATATAGTTGACATATCACGAATAGATTTGAGACTTGAAAAAAGAGTGCTAACGCCCCTTGAACGTGAGAATAGGATTAAGATAGACGCACAGTACGTTGCGGG
>DPXZ01000089.1 GCA_003526765.1 Fervidobacterium sp. | reverse complement strand
TACACTGACAAATCTCACAGGCAACAACGGCTCAAAGCTTTCTAATGCTGTGCCATACATGATGAGTGAGTTCAATCACGTGGCAACTGTTGTAGCCATTTCCATGGGAGAATCAAATGCTTCGATGGGACGTATCGTTGCATGTCCTACGGCAGGTTCATGTGGTGTGATGCCAGGTGCACTGTACGCATTGAAATATGTCAAGAAGGCTTCCGATGACGAGCTTTTGAAATCATTCATCGTTGCATCAGGCATTGGAAATGTTGTAGCAAAACGTGCTACCCTTTCCGGTGCTGCAGGTGGTTGTCAGGCTGAGATAGGTACCGCAACAGCAATGGCTTCTTCGATGATCACATACTACTTCTCACGAGATCCAGTCAAAGTGGGCAATGCTGCAGCCATTTCTTTGAAATCATTGATGGGACTTGTATGTGATCCAGTTGGCGGTTTTGTAGAAGTACCATGCGTGAAGAGAAATGGTTCTGCAGTCAATGTGGCAATTGCTTGTGCAGAAATGGCACTCGCAGGAATCGAGAGTGTTATACCATTTGACGATGTTGTCAACGCAATGTACAACGTTGGAAAGTCATTACCGGAAAGCTTGAGAGAAACGGCAATTGGTGGAATCGCGGGGACCAAGAGCGCTCAAGAAATTGTTGAGAAGATAAGAGAAAAGTGGGATAGCAAAAACTGAATAATCTTTGCGTTCTATAATCGTGTATTCACTCCTTTTTAGCTCTTTGAAAATGGGATAATAATTGATAGAATTTTGATGATTGAATCGATGTAACGTCAACAACGGAGACAAATAATTCTTAAGATTGGGAGGTCGAGTTGTATGGCAGAAGTAATTAGAGCTCCAAGGGGGAACAAACTTACATGTAAATCATGGCAGACAGAAGCACCAATGCGTATGATCATGAATAACCTTGACCCGGAAGTTGCGAGAGACCCAGCAAATTTGATTGTCTACGGTGGTAAGGGTAAAGCCGCAAGAAACTGGGAATCGTTCTATAAAATTGTCGAAGTACTTAAGACTTTGGAGAACGATGAAACACTCATGGTGCAGAGTGGTAAGCCAGTTGCAATTTGGAAGACCAACGAATGGGCTCCGAGAGTGCTCATTGCCAACTCAAATCTCGTCCCAAAATGGGCAACGTGGGAATATTTCAATGACTTGGAAGCACGCGGACTCATCATGTACGGTCAAATGACGGCCGGTAGTTGGATATACATCGGTACTCAAGGAATACTTCAAGGCACGTATGAAACATTTTATTCACTTGCAAAGAAATATTTTGGTGGTTCACTAAAAGGCAAATTTATACTCACAGCTGGACTCGGTGAGATGGGTGGAGCTCAACCACTTGCAGTAACCATGAACGACGGTGTAGTCATAGCTGTCGAAGTGGACAAGAGGATGATAGATAGAAGATTGCAAACAGGCTATCTAGATACATGGACAGATAATCTCGATGAGGCATTGAAAATGGCGAGAGAGGCCATGAAAGAAGGTAAGGCACTTTCAATAGGCTTGCTTGGCAATGCAGCTGAAGTTCATCCTGAATTGGTGAAAAGAGGCATCATACCAGATGCAGTGACTGACCAGACATCCGCACATGATCCACTCAATGGGTATGTGCCTGCAGGCATTTCTTTTGAAGATGCGCTGAAATTGAGAAAAGACAATCCACAAAAGTACTTAGAAATGGTTTACGAAAGTGTTGCAAAACATGTTGAGGCACTCTTGGAGATGCAGCGGCAAGGTGCGAAGGTCTTTGAGTACGGTAATAACATAAGAAGACTGGCACAAGATCACGGTGTCCAAGATGCATTCAATATTCCTGGATACGTACCTGAGTATATACGAGATCTCTTCTGCGAGGGTAAAGGACCATTCAGATGGGTTGCACTATCAGGTAATCCTGAAGACATATACAAGACGGATCAAAAAGTTTTAGAACTTTTCGGTGAAGATGAGCACATAAGAAAGTGGATAGAAATGGCACAAAAGAGAGTTAAATGGCAAGGTCTGCCTGCTCGTATCTGCTGGCTTGGACAAGGGCAGAGAGCTGAAATGGGTCTTGCCATGAATGAAATGGTAAGAAAAGGCATTTTGGAAGCCCCCATCGTCATAGGTCGAGATCACCATGATACAGGATCTGTAGCAAGTCCATACCGAGAGACAGAGGCGATGAAAGATGGTAGCGATGCGATAGCAGATTGGCCACTGCTTAATGCCATGCTCAATGTGGCAAGTGGTGCAACTTGGGTTTCCATACACCACGGTGGTGGAGTTGGAATAGGATATTCTATACATGCTGGTGTTGTCATAGTGGCAGACGGTACAGAACTTGCAGATAAGAAACTCGAACGAGTCCTAACAAACGATGTAGGGATGGGCATAGTAAGACATGCAGATGCTGGATACGACATCGCGATCGAGACCGCAAAGAAGCACGGAATCAAGATGCCAATGATAGATAAGTAAATCTGCAAGTGTTATCTAACATCATTTTAGATAGGGGACGTGGTGAAAGCTAATGTACATAGGACCGGAAAAATATAGAATAATGGAAACACTTGATTTTGATAGTTCGGAATTGATTGCTTTCCTCGAAAGTAAAAAAGAGAGATTAGATGTTTACCACCGCCATGTTGCGGTGGTAACTTGTTATGGTAACTATAGTCAATCAACCTACATAGATTCTTCTAGTAGTGGCAAAGAGAAAAGGAGCAACAATTTTTATTTGAACTTCATCGTAACCCCTTCCAATGAAAAGCTTGTTGGATTGTCAATTTCTCAACCTATGCTCAAATCGCCAGCGATATATAAACTCCAAGACTTAAAGAGTGCAGGACAGTTCAGCGATACGTACTATAGGCTTTTCGCAGAAACATGTGCATTGCAATGTGGTATAATTAAACTGCCCATGAAGACTAGGTTCATAGCAATAAACGGTGATGAGTCTTTTCTAAACAAGGAGATATACAGGGAAAAGGTTATGAACACAGAAT
>DPXZ01000091.1 GCA_003526765.1 Fervidobacterium sp. | reverse complement strand
ATAGTGAGGGATGGTATTTTAAGAGTCGGAGATTACATAGTTGCTGGAAAGGTGTATGGAAAGGTTAAAGCACTTATAGATGACAAAGGTAAAAGGATACGTGAGGCAACACCTTCTACACCAGTTATGATCGTGGGCTTTGAAGAGTTGCCAGACCCACATAGCATCATATACGTTGTCGATTCCAAAGAAGCGGCAGTTGAAATTACCGATAAGGTAAGAGAAATTGAGATAAGAGAAATGAGAAAAAAGCGGCAGATAAAATTGGAAGAGATTCTCAAGAAGATGCAAGAAACAGAAAAGAAAGAAGTTAGGCTTATATTGAAGGCGGATACGGTTGGTTCACTTCAAGCACTGCAGAATGCAATAGTAAAATTGAGAACGAATGAGATAGACATAGACATAGTCCACTCGGCGGTAGGTGCTATCAACTCAAGCGACGTCATGCTCGCATCGGCTTCTGAAGCTATTATACTTGGTTTCAGAGTAAAGGCAGATACCCAGACGAGTAAACTGGCAGAATCCGAAGGTATCCAGATAAGAACTTACACGATAATATATAAATTGCTTGAAGATTTGAAGGCAGCACTCGAGGGTATGCTTGAACCCGAAGAGGTGGAAGAAAAGACTGGTACCGGTGAGATAATGAAGGTATTCAAGATACATAGAATGGGAAATATAGCTGGTGTTCAACTCTACGATGGCTACGTGGAAAAGTCTGGTTTTGTACGCATATACAGAAATGGTGCACTCGTTTTCGAAGGAAAGATGGAAACTTTAAAACACTACCAGCAAGACGTCACACGGGTGAACGCACCACAAGAATGTGGTATAAAGTTCTTGAATTTCGACGATATCAGAGAGAAAGACGAAATCGAGTTCTACATCACAAAGAAGGTGCCAAGAAAATTAACTACTGTAATTGATGAAGATGCGCAAGAGAATCAAGAAGAATAATTCAAAATAGAGATATGAATTGAAAGACCGGACTGACTTACACTAGTCCGGTTTTTTTGTTATATAGATGCTTTACAAACGATTTGTATCAAAAGTATATCGTTACCTTAGTCCCTATGAGGTGTTTTGTCTCAAAATCTATGGTGAAACCTGCAATATTGCAAAGATGTTTTACAACTGGCAAACCTAATCCAGAGCCCGATGCCATCTTCACTGCGGCAGGAGACCTGTAGAATCTATCGAAGACCTTGTCCACCTCGGAATCTGGTATACCTATGCCAAAATCTTGGACAGATAGATGGTCTTCTGTGATCTCAAGTATCACCCTTGAATTTTCAAGAGAGTATTTTAGTGCATTCGAGAGTAGATTTTTTAATATCGTTTTGATTATGAAGCTATCTTGTTCCATCGTTTTAATATCTACTTTGCTTTCTATAGAAATGCTTTTCGTCTTTCTTAATCCTTCCACCTCTTCTAATACTTCATCAACCAATTTCTTAACGTCTATTTTCTGATTCCTCGGTTTGTAAAGCCCGAGTTGCGCCATTGTGATGTATTCTATCTGCTGAATGATCCTCTCCAATCTCTCAATTTGCTTGTCTAAATTCCAAAGTGACTTGATCTTCCCAGGGTCATCCTCTTCTTCGATGAGCTGAGACACTATACTCTTTGCCGCACCAAGTGGGTTGCGAAGTTCGTGAACCATGAGCGTTGAGATATCAGATTTTATCTCATCAATGTGCTTCTTCTCACTCATATCTCTCAAAATCAATAGCTGGTCATTTGGAATGTATGCAAGAAAGAAAAACAGCCATGCACTCTTCTTCGGTGAGAAAATCTTGGCCTCGAATTCGAGCTTTTTCGATGAATGAATTGCTTCAACGAGTTTCGAACCTTTGTCAAAAATTAGTAGATCGAAGATGCTATTATCTAAGCACTCACCAAAATAAGCTACAGCTTTCGAATTGGCCCATGTGATTCGATCTACATTCAGCACAAACACAGCTTCATCGAACCAATTCATTGTCTCGAGTGGGAAATATCTATTCTGTTCCATCATTAGATCCGTCCTCTGCGATGTCTCCCTTTTTTGAGAATTTGTACCCTACACCTCTGATTGTCACAATCCAATTCTTTCCCAACTTTTTTCTCAGATTGTTTATGTGTACATCTACTACTCTATCAAAAACATCGAATTCATCTTTCCAAATCTCTTCCAGTATCTGCTCTCTAGAAAAGACTCGATCAGGTCGCTGAGCAAGAAGTTTTAGTAGCTCGAATTCTTTTGATGTGAGTTCTACCTGTACCCCGTTGTAAGTAACTATATAATCATTGGGGTATATCTCCAGCTTTCCGTATTTTATGACCTCTTTCAGTCCGGTTGTCCTTCTAAAATAAGCCTTTGCCCTTGCCACAACTTCTCTTGGGTTAAATGGCTTACCCACGTAGTCATCTGCACCGAGTTCTATGCCGAGTATCTTGTCAAGGTCCGTGTTCTTCGCCGATATGATTATGATTCCAGCATCTGGATAGTCGTTTCTGAGTTGCTGGATTTCATTCAACGAGTTGCCATCTGGAAGCATGAGGTCGAGAAGTATGAGGTCTGGAGAGAATGCTTCTAACTTGTTGTACATATCGTTTATGCCACCAGCTATCTTGCATTCAAATCCTTCCGTTTCAAGCGCTTTGGCAAGATTTTCAGCAATTATTCGCTCGTCTTCGACGATAAGTATTCTCATATGAACTCCTTTAACTCCTTCCCTGTTTCGATAAACACGATCTCCTCGCATAGGTTAGTTAAGTGGTCTGCAACTCTTTCAAGGTCTCTTGAAAAGAGTACATTCATTACCAAAACGTGCGGGTCAACACCTTCTACCTCTCTTATTACTCTGCGATCCAAGTCATCTATTATATCGTCCATTTTCCAAGTTTCTATGGCCAAATTCACATCTCTCTTTGAAAAAGCAGCAACTGTTCGTTCAAGCATCGTAATGACATTTCCAAACATTTCTTTGATAAGTTGAGAAGACTTGAAGTCTGGTACATTCTCTGCAACCCAGATGATCTTCTCAGCAAAGTTACATGCGTGGTCTCCTATCCTCTCGAGGTTCGTTGCAAATTTCA
The DNA here is from genome assembly GCA_003526765.1 of Fervidobacterium sp. GTDB lineage: Bacteria > Thermotogota > Thermotogae > Thermotogales > Fervidobacteriaceae > Fervidobacterium. Next base: position 3,281 of record DPXZ01000091.1, on the reverse strand, counting down.
TCGCCGTGATTACGTATCTCAAGTCTTTTCCCAATGGATTGAACCTTGCTATGATGTTGTAAACAAGGTCTTCTATCTCTCTATCTAAGTTATCTATCTCATCGTCGAGTTCCAGTATTTTCTTTGCCAAAGACCTGTCCAAATTCTCGAATGCATTGGAAGACATCTCCATGGAATCTGACACAAGTGATACCATCTTTACAAGTTCCGCCCTCAATATCGAGTATTCCTTTTCAAAGTGATGACTCTGATCAACCATCTTTCTGCCTCCTCACGATTGTTTTTGCCCTTATCCTATTTTACCACTGAGATACTGTTGCGTGACTTCGTGTGTCGGATTTCTCAGTATCTTTGTGGTCTCGTTCTGTTCTACGATCTCTCCTTGATACATGAAAAGCGTGTAATCAGAAATCCTTGCTGCCTGACCTATGTTGTGCGTAACTATGATGATTGTAAATTCCTCCGCAAGTTCTTCGATAAGACCTTCTATTTTCTGAGTTGAAACTGGGTCCAATGCGCTAGTTGGTTCGTCAAAGAGTATTACTTCAGGCTCTATCGCGATAGCCCTTGCAATGCAAAGGCGTTGCTGCTGTCCACCAGATAGTTTCAGTGCGCTCTTGTCTAACTCATCTTTCACTTCTTCCCAGAGTGCTGCCTTTTCCAATGACCATCTAACTTTTTCTTTTATTTCCTTCTTTTCGGTCACACCTATCAATTTCAAGCCATACGCTATATTATCAAATATTGACATAGGAAATGGAGTCGGCCTTTGAAAGACCATTCCAATCCTTCTTCTGAGAGAATACACGTCAGTTTCTCTATCATATATGTTTCTATCATGGAAGAGTATCTCACCTTCGGTTCTGAATTCTGGTACTAAATCGTTTATCCTATTTATGCTTCTAAGCAATGTAGATTTACCGCAACCAGAAGGCCCCATGATCGCAGTAATTTTATTCTTCTCTATCTTCAAATTTGCATCTTTGACTGCTTTCTTATCGGCATAGTATGCATTGAAATTCTTTACCTCTATGATAACATCCCTCATTTCTTTTCCCTCCTAAATGCAAATGCTATTGTGTAAACTACTATTACGAAAAGTATTAGCACGGATGTCGTTCCCTGTGCCATCCATCTCGCACTCTCCCCGTACGATGCCGAGAGGAAGTACAGATGTGTTGGAAGCGTCATCACTGGTGAAAGCAGACTTGTCGGTAAATTCGTTGCGTAAAATACAGCAGCCGTGAGTATCAGAGGCGCAGTCTCACCTATCGCACGCCCCGCTGCAACGAATGACACAGTCAATATAGACCTTTTCACAGACGGGACTAACATTTCAAATATTACTTCACTCTTCCTTGCACCCAGTGCGTACGCAGCTTCTCTTAGTTCTCTTGGTATTGCGTGCATAGTCTCATATACCGAAGACGAAATAACCGGTAAAACCATCAATGCAAGTGTTAGTGCACCTGCCAATATGGAAGTCCTCATGCCAAGCGTAATACAAAATAGTCCAAGACCAAACAAACCATACACAACGGATGGTATACCACTGAGAATTGTTACAACGAACCGGATGTACTCCAAATTGTACTCCGATAATACAATTCCGAGTAATATGCCAAGTGGAATGGCAATAGCCAAAGAGAGTAAAGTCAACAGAATGGAACCAAGTAGCGCCGGGAATATTCCACCTGATGTCATTCCGTTTGAAGGAGCTTGGGTAAAGAAATCCAAGTTCCAATATCTTATCCCTGGAACCAGCGCAAGTAAAAATAAAGATAAAATCAATGCAGCAAATATGTAAGTGATTACCCTGAGTGTGACTTTTGAACGCATCCCTTTGTTTACGGGATTAGATTTTCTCGCTCTTTTCGTCGATTCTTGACTAAAGTTCGTGTTTTCATTCATCTTTTGTTCCTCCTCAAAATAGCAATCGAAACCACTTCAAAGAGCGTTGAAAAAAGTATAAGCACAAGGCCTGCAGCAAAGAGTGAGCTATAGTGCAGAGAACCTTTGGCTGTTTCTGGCATCTCACTTGCAATTGCCGCAGTCAAGGTTTTCATTGGATCAGTCAACTTTTGAGGTATCATTGCCGCACCACCACCAAGTAATAGTACCACGATTGTCTCACCAACTATTCTGTTTGCAGTTAGTACGATGGCATTCATTATTCCGGGCAATGCTGCTTTAGAAGTGACCCTTGTGTATGTCCTAAACTCTATCGCCCCGAGCGCCGCACTAGCTTCTTCAACTTGTTTTGGTACGCTATCCAAAGATTCAAGGATCAAGGTCGTACAAATTGGAATTGTGAGAAAGAACAGACCGACTAATGCCAACAGTAAGTTTTGGGGTGAATATATGCCTACCTGAGCAAACAATGGACTTACAAATGTCAAAAGTACAAATGCGATCACAACAGAAGGCACGCCAGCAAGATATTCGAAAATTCGTCTGATCATCTCCTTTTCTCTTGGCTTAGCGTATCCATGAAGGTAGATCGCTATGAGATATGAAAATGGAACAACTATAAGAGAGCCGAGCAATGTGACCATCAGAGAATTGATGATCATTGCACGCATACCAAATTCCGGGGGATCCCAAACTGGGTACCACTGATCCGAAACAAAAAGTTCCGCCCCCACTTGTTGAAAGGCGGAATAAGATTCTTTAATAAGGTAGATGTATATACCAAACACTGCGCTGATTGCAATCAGTGAGGAAACCGTAAGCAGAGTCTTTCTCAATGTATCTTTTGTTGATCTATTCACGTTGCATCCCTCTCATTCTTCGGAATGTTTGTATCGTCAAAATTATTAGACTTTTCGTTGTCACTTGAATTTTCGCAATTCACTACTTATCTTTTTAAGTCCTACTTATTGACCTAAAGCTGCTATGAATCCACCCTTTTCGACAATTTGTTGACCTTTTGCGGACATCACGAATTTAAGATATTCAGAAACTGGTCCTTCTTCCGGCCAACCTTTCGTTACATCTATGAAGATGAATAACGGTCTTGATAGTGGGTACTTTCCACTGAGTATGTTTTGTTTTGAAGGAAGTATACCGTTGACGCTAACTACTTTAACTTGGTCTGTTACATATCCAACTCCCATGTATGCTATTGAATAAGGTGTCTTCTCAACAGTTTCAACTTCTGCCATCGTAGATTCTAGCATTCTAACTCTTGGCGACAATTTGTCGGAACCTAATACCTTTTCCAAGAATACTTCGAACGTACCGGATGCCGTATTTCTCGAAAATGCTACGATATCTCTTGC
>DPXZ01000112.1 GCA_003526765.1 Fervidobacterium sp. | reverse complement strand
CAGCGGTTAATGGTATAATAGTGTACGATAACACGCACATACCGGATCTACCTAAGGACCTCAAGAGAATTACAAGAAGAACTATAGGAATTCCAGCAAGTAAGTTGGCAGTTGAACGATTCGGTAATATAATGGTTTCAAATATGATCCTCATAGGTGCTATGGTAAAGAGTACGGCCATAACCGATTTTGAAACGCTTTACATGGCAGTTAAAGAAGAGGTCAATCCAAAGTATTACGACATGAACTTGGAGGCGATCAAGCTTGGCGCGTCACTCACAGACAAAGTATTCAAGCCAAGAATACAAAGAAAACAAAAACGAACAATTGGGTTCGAATAATCTTGGTGAATCCTTTTCACATGCAATAGATGGAATAATTGAATCGATAGCTTCTGAAAGAAATCTCAGAGTTCATTTTGTCATAGGCCTAATTGTACTGTCGACCACACTTTTCCTTCCCGTACCAAGAGAGGATCTGCTCTGGATCGTATTTGCTGTGTTCTTTGTCATATGGTCTGAATTGATAAATACGATTATCGAGCAATTGATGAATTTGTATAGTCAAGAGTACCATCCTATAATAAAGATCATAAAGGATGTGAGTGCTGGTATTGTACTTTGGGCATCCATATTTTCAGTGACTGTAGGTATTGTTGTTTTTGGAGGACTTTTATTCGATTGGAGTTTGGAAGTTGCAAAGATTTTTGCTATAATATCAATAGTTGTCTTTCCTATACTCAGCATCAGGGTGGTGAAAAGTTGGAAAAAGAGAAGTCAAACGGAAAAATAAAGGTAATGATAGCCGATGATTCTCCTTTTATGAGAATGATTTTGAAGGATATAATAGATCAACAATCTGACATGGAGTTGGTTGCTGCTGCGAAAGATGGGTTGGAAGCGGTAGAACTGGCAATAAAATACAAACCAGATGTAGTGACGATGGATGTAGAAATGCCAAAATTGAATGGTATAGAAGCACTTAAAGAGATAATGAAGAGATCACCAACTCGTGTAATTATGGTCAGCAGTTTAACTGAAGAAGGTGCTGAGATAACGCTCTTGGCACTGGAACTTGGTGCTACGGACTTTGTGGCTAAGCCATCGGGTAGTGTATCGATGGGTTTTCGCAAGATGGGTCCAGAACTTGCACAAAAGATAAGAGATGCGATGAAGGTAAGCGTTAGCCAGCTCGTGTATCAGAGAAAACCTCTTGCTGGACTGAAGATGAAATCAATTGTTTCGGGCAAAGTTATAGTTATAGGTTCATCAACTGGTGGTCCGCGTTCACTTGACTTGGTCATACCTCCGCTTCCCAAGGATTTCCCAGCACCTATTTTACTCGTTCAACACATGCCTGCTGGATTTACCAAATCCTTAGCTCAAAGGTTGGATAAAATATCAAACTTGTCAGTTAAGGAAGCTGAAAACGGTGATGTATTGCAACCTGGTTGTGTATACGTTGCTCCCGGAGATTATCACATGGGAATAAAACATCAAGACAGAAAGAGTACGATATACATCGATAACAAGACCGAGAAAATAAATAACGTAAGGCCATCCGTTGACTATACATTGGATAAAGTTGCTGAGATTTATAAAGAGAATACTGTAGCGGTGATTTTGACAGGTATGGGGAAGGATGGCTCAAAGGGTGCTTTTAAGGTGAAATTCTTTAAGGGGATAGTCATCGCTGAAAGCAAGGAGACTTGTGTTGTGTACGGGATGCCGAAAGCAGTCGTAGACGAAGGGTATGCGGACTTTGTTCTGCCCGCTGACAAGATCCCGGAAAAATTGGTCGAAATTATCTAAAATTCAAATTAACTTCAAGGAGGTAGTTTATTATGCGGAAGTTCTTAGGCATTACTTTACTTTTGGTTATTGTCGTTTCAACAGCATTTTCAGCAACATACAAAGATGTCCCAGCAAACCACTGGGCTTACGATGCTGTCGAGCAACTCTCGAAACTCGGTATACTAAGCGGCATGCCGGACGGTACGTTCCAAGGTAACCAGTCACTCACAAGATACCAACTTGCGGTAGCACTCTACAGGTTGATGACCATCACCAACGACAAGATAGCTGCAGTTGAGAAGAAGATACCAACTACAGTTACAACGACAACTCCTGCTCAGACCTCTCAGATACCAGCAAATATAGATTCGCAACTCAAGAGTCTGTCTGATCAGGTACTTTCCTTGAGCAATTCTGACAAGACAATTAACACAAAGATCGATGCGTTATCCGCTAAAGTAGACACTGTCTCAGGAAAAGTAGATCTTTTGTCACAGGATATAAACAACGTAAAAACTGACGTATCTGGCATGCAGTCACTGTACGATGCGTTGGTACAGAAAGTGACAGAGCTTAGGTCCCTTATGTCAGTAACCCCTACAGGCCAAAGCATAAATACACTGTCACAAGACATAGCAACGTTGAAAACTGACGTTAGCTCACTCAAAAATAGTGTAAAAACGTTGACGGACAGTCAAAATTCTACAAGTCAGAAGCTCTCGACTTTAGACTCTCTGAGTGCAAAAGTTGCAGCACTCGAAAGTAGCATCAATAGTCTTGACAGTAGTATAAAATCTACGAATTCGCAAGTTTCGACGACAGCTTTGAATGTATCAACTCTTTCCAATAGAGTTGCATCTGTGGAAAAGAGTATTGCAGATATCAATAGCGTGATTCAATCCATGCCTACTCAATCCAATATTTCCACATTGCAATCTACTGTCCAAAGTATGCAAACAACGATTCAGAACATGCAAACAAGTATCCAAAGTTTACAAACTCAAATTCAGACAGTGCAGACAAATGTGAAAACATTGGAAACAAACGACAAGGATCTCTATTCAAATATCCAGGCGTTGGATACGAAAGTTAAGAATACAGATGCGGCAATAGTAGATATAAACAACAAGATAGCTGCTATTCCTGTGTTGTCTGCAGACCTCGATAGTATGAAAGGCGATCTCACAGTTGTCAAAGTCGATGTTGACAATTTGAAGAACTCACTTCAGAACACCGATTCTCAACTGCTCACGTTAGAATCGACCGTGGCAACTCTTCAAAATGCGCAATCGGAACTTAATGCCAAGATCGATACAACAACTGCTCAACTCAATGCGCAAATTGCGAAAACGAACAACGATGTTAGCTCTGTAAGGAATGACATTGATTCAGTAAAGAGTGACGTTATCTCTGTCAAAGAAAGTGTTATAACATTGGAATCCACAGTTACAACGTCTGATCAAAGGATTACCCTTCTTGAAAAGGAGAACGCAAAACTGAAAGAAGATTTAAAGGCTACTCAAGCTAACCAAACTGGAACGATAGCAATTGTTCTTTCATTCATAGGTATAGCACTTGGTGGCATAGCGTTGTACATGATAAGCACTAATCAATAACTTTAAGAATTATATAAGAATTAGTGACTAAAATGACTAATACGAGAGCTGGTCGGCAGAGCTTAACAGGCCAGCTCTTTTTTTATTGCTGTTGAAGTTATATTGATTAGTTATATTGATTGAGAATTTTCTGTTGATATAATATAATCTAGATGAGTGTATATTGGAAAGTATCAGAAAGGGGTGGCACATTATGAACATGAATTTTTTCATGCCAACGAAGGTTATCTATGGTAAAGGTGCTGTCTTGAAAAATAGGGAAATTCTCAGGTCACTTGGAGAACATTTCCTTGTGATTACCGGTAAGAGTTCGATGAAAAATGGAAGTTTGAACGATGTTTTAGAGGCACTGGAAGGCAAATATGTGCGAATATATGATACTACACCGGAAAATCCACCCATAGAACTCATACCAGAAATTTGTAGTGAATTCACAGATACCACAGATATCGATGTTGTCATAGGACTCGGCGGTGGAAGTCCAATGGATACGGCAAAGGCAGTTGCTGTACTTTTGGATAATCCTCAGTTGAATGCACGAGATTTGTACGATGCAACGAAATATACGAGTGCAAAGAAAATAGTTTGCATACCTACAACGGCAGGTACGGGCAGTGAGGTGACACAGTTTTCTGTATTGACAGTAGATGGAAGAAAAATGGGATTCAGTAACACCAAATGCACATTTCCAACCATCGCCTTTGTTGACTACAGTTACACGATTACGATGGGAAGAGAGCTGACAATTTCTACAGCTCTCGATGCATTGTCACACGCAATGGAAGGATACATATCGCTAAATGCAACACCTCTAACGGATGTTTTAGCAATGGAGGCTATGAAGAATATCAAGGAATTCTTACCAAGACTATTGGATGATCCGGAAAGCGAGTATTACAGAGAAAAGATAATGTTTGCTTCCATGTTGGCAGGTATGGTAATTGCACAAACAAGTACAACAGTTGCACATGCCCTTGGATACAATTTGACAACAGATAAAGGAATCAAACATGGATTGGCGACAGCGATATTTTTACCATTTGAGTTGAGAAATGCAAACACAGAAAAGGCAGAAACGGTAAAAGCGCTTTTCGATGGTTCACTTTACAGATTTTATGAGGATATCGGCATTAAGCTCAACATAGACATATCGGACGATGATATAGAAAAGTGGG
>DPXZ01000027.1 GCA_003526765.1 Fervidobacterium sp. | reverse complement strand
GCGTCGAACGAATCAAGCTTCTGTTCTACGCCAGAATCGTCTAATTCTTCGAGTTCTTGCGCATCTACAACAACCGGTTTTTGTACACCAGAGAGGAATATCGATTCTACGATGCTCTTGTATGCATCGTCCGTACCAAGATACTTGCCTATGAGTGCTATTCTGTACGGTTTGAAGGACTTTGGATAGTTCCAGTTGAGTTGCCTGTCTTCGATGGCTATACTCAGGCGCTTGGCAACGAGTTTGTGGACATCTGATTCATAAAGGGTTTCTGGTATCTGATACACATTACCTATGTCTGGTAAGTTTATGACCATATCTCTTGATACACCGCTGAATAGCGCTATCTTGTACAGACTCTGCGAATCAATTGGCATCTCGCTACGCACTACGATCACATCGGGTTGTATACCTATCTTTCTGAGTAACTGTACAGATTGCTGAGTCGGTTTTGTTTTGAATTCGTTTGTTACTCTCAAATACGGCACGTACGTAACATGTATGAAGAGGAAATCATTCCTGCTTCTTTCGAATGCCAATTCTCTAACCGATTCTAAGAATATCTCACCTTCGATGTCACCAACGGTACCGCCTATTTCTATCGATAGCACCTTCCCGGGCATCGAAGTGATACGTTCTTTTATTTCAGATGTTGCATGGGGTACCATCTGCACTGTGGAGCCAAGGTACTTGCCTTCTCGTTCTCGTTGGATGATCGACGAGTATACTTGCCCTGCCGTTATGTTGTTTCTGCGTGTCATACTGACGCCCAAGAATCTTTCGTAGTGGCCTAAGTCCAAATCAGCTTCGTAACCATCATCAGTTACAAAGACTTCTCCATGTTGATTTGGATTCATCGTACCTGCATCTACATTCAGATATGGATCTATTTTAAGCACGTTTATATCAACACCAACACTTTTCAATACCCTTGCCAGCGAGGCAGAGAATATTCCTTTACCGATACCACTTAAGACTCCGCCGGTGATGACTATGTACTTTTCAGGCATAATGCACCCCCACATCGAAATTCTTATCTGAAATATCATTTAGTCATTATCGTTCATGACTAGCAATTATCAGATTTAGTTTATAGTCTCATCCTTCTTTTTTCAAGAAAGAACTCATTAATTTAAAGTTAAGTTTGTTGTTTACAATGTGAGCAAAGTGCTCTATTTGTGCATTCTTTAGTGCAAGTATTCGTGCATTCACAGAGTATTGGTGTATAATTATATATAATTATGTTGTGGAGTTTGAAATAAGTTGCGTTGATTGTGGAGCAAGTGTTTAGTATGGAGGTGTAGCAAGTATACAGTTATGCTTAGAGAAGATATCATTGAGAGTATTCCACACAAACCCGGTGTTTATACATTCAAAAATAGTGGTATACCAATTTACATAGGTAAGGCGAAGGACCTCAAGAAGAGGCTTACATCGCATATCAAAGCAAAAGAAGGAAAGAGCAAGTTGATCGTTGAAGAGGCGGATGATCTCGAGGTAATATTGCTCAACAATGAAAAAGAAGCCCTGATATTGGAAGCGAATATGATCTTTCGCTACAAGCCTAAATACAATGCATTGTTGAAAGATACACAGGTGTATCCGTACATACGTATAAGTAATGATGATATGCCGTACCTTGAAATTGTGCGCGCAAGGAAAGATGACGGTGAGTTCTTTGGCCCATTCACGAATGTGTACTTCACAAGGCAACTTTTCGAGGTATTGAGGAAAGTTTATAAATTTAGGACTTGCCACAAAGATTTAAACAATCCGAGGAATAACAAAAAACCATGCATGGACTATCATCTTGGATTGTGCTCTGGAATTTGTGTTGCTGAGGAGAGTAAAGAAGAGTATCTACTACGTATCGAGGAACTGAGAAGGGCGCTTTCAGGTGATTTTTCTGCTGTCATAAATTTCGTTCAAGAGAGAATGGAGCAACACGCACGATTGCTCGATTTTGAAAACGCCATTAAATACAGAGATATCTTTGTCAATTTCAACAAGGTGATGGAAAGCCAAGGTGTCGTACTGCCAAGTTCTTTCAACATGGATGTCATAGTGGAGAAGAGCAATACATATCTTGTCTTCAAAGTCAGATCAGGGTATTTACTGTCCAAGCTCGTCTACGAATTTGAAGGAGATTTCGAGGAATTCGTTGAACTGTTCTATTCTAATGCACTTGGTAGCAGGAATGATTTGCCAAACATGATAATTGTTGAGAAGAGTTCGGGGATGAGGTCGCTTTCAAAATTGATCGGTGTTGAAATAAGAGAGCCAAGCAGTGAGGAGGAAAAGCAACTACTTGATAAGGCGATCGATAATTTGAACTATGAAATAGGCTTGATATTATCAAACAGGAACGTATTAAAGCAGATGAAGGAATTGTTAGGGTTATCGAGAATACCGACTCGAATTGAAGGTATAGATATCTCACATACGTACGGAAAGAATACCGTGGCATCTTTGATAGTATTCGAAAATGGTGAGGTAAAGAAGGATGAATACAGAAGGTACAAACTCGGTGATATTCTGGATGATTTCGAGAGTATCCGAATGGTGATAAGGAAACGCTATACGAAGCATGAACTTCCAGATTTGCTCTTCGTAGACGGTGGTTTCGGTCAAGTGAATGCCGCGTACCAGGCCTTAAGCGAGATAGGCAAAGAGTGTGAGGTGGTAGGTCTGGCGAAAGAAGAGGAGATTATCGTTACAAAAGCCGGCGAGGTAAAGTTGAGCTATGACCATCCTGTATTACGCCTACTCGTACGTTTACGGGATGAAACGCACAGAGTTGCCAACAGTTTTCAGAAGGTCCTAAGCACCAAGAGAAGTTTGAGAAGTGTGTTGGATGAAATAAAGGGAATCGGTCCTAAGAGGAAGAAACTTTTACTTGAGCATTACAATTCTGTTGAGCAGATAAGAAATGTGTCAAGAGAGGAAATTGAGCAATTAATTGGAAAAAAGGCTGCTGAGCGTTTGATAACGGAAGTATGTGGCCGTATGGACTTTTAAAATAGTGTTACTGGAGTTGATAAACTGGTAATGAGTGTTATAATTTATAGAGTAAATTTTTCTACCCATTCATCTTTCCTAA
>DPXZ01000151.1 GCA_003526765.1 Fervidobacterium sp. | reverse complement strand
AAGACAAAGCTTATAAAACCTATGACCTACATGAATCTTAGCGGTGAGGTATTCAAATATATTCAACACGATGATATAATAGTTGTGTACGATGACTTAGATCTTCCAATTGGAAGACTGAGGATAAGGAAAGATGGAAGCGCCGGCGGGCACAACGGTATAAAATCCATAATCTCGTACATCGGTCAAGCATTTCCAAGAATAAGAATAGGCATCGGTCCCAAACCACAAGGTATGGATGCAGCAGATTATGTGCTTTCAAACTTCTCTGAAGAAGAATTCGCAATATTAGATAAAGTATTAGAAGCAGCAAAAGAAGCTTTAGAATACATAACAATTTACGGGTTGGACAAAGCAATGAATAGATACAACTCTTTCAAAGTTGACGAAGATAGCGAAAATAGCCCAAGCAAGTGAAGTAAGTTATTTTCAGAAAATTTGGAAATTTCAAAATCTCGATGAAAACTCGATGAAAAAAGGTGACATAATTGAAGTGTATTCGTTGTGGAAAATCTGCTGAAATTGTAAGAAAAGTCTATTTTGATGGTACGATAAAGGAAGTAAGTTATTGTAAGAATTGCTTTCGTGAGATGTTGAAGTACGAAAGCATAAAATACGCGCGTGCAGGAGTCTACACGTTAACCTCACATATGGAGTTGGTAGAGGAATCAACAATGAAAGATAATAGATTTCATAACTCCATCGAAAACATATACTCTGAACAACCAAGTGTAGTCCAGCTAACACTTTTTGCAAATGATAGATACACATACAAAAAGACGCTTATGGATATACAGAAAAGAAAGCTCACTTTTTTGAAATACAAATTGAGAAATGCATTGAAATATGAAGATTACAGAAAAGCTAGCAAACTAAAGCAAAAAATAGATGAATTGATGAGAACATTGAAGGAGACTCCGCAGCAATAATGGAGTCTCCTTTTTCAAATTATCATCAAATGTGGAATTTCAACTGCTCACATACCCTCAAATAAAGGCTAACATATTTCTGTACACCACTCCGCATCATCCAAGTCATAAAAAGTATAACTATACCAAGTAAAGTATAGCTGATAAAATTATCATAGCAAACAGAATGTACTTTAGAACCCTTTTGTCGAGACGTAAATTCAGATGTGCACCAATGTTTCCACCAAAAAAAGAACCTGTACCAAGTACCAAGCCTGGTATCAATTCTACCTTGCTGTTAAATGAGAACACGATTATCGAAAATATCGTAAAAGTCAGTGTTAGGAAGATTTTAAGTACATTTGCACTCTTGATACCCTCACCTTCAAATTTTCTAAGAGCCGCAATGAGAAAGAAACCAACTCCTGCTTGAATGAATCCACCGTAGATGCCGATGAGAAAGAAGATAATAAACTCCAAAAGTCTATTCGAAGGTTTTAACTGTGACGCACTTTCTTCATCTTTTGAAAGTAAGTTGAAGAAAGCCATGAAAAGGAATATTACTCCAAGTACTGTTTTTAAAATCCTATCAGGAATCTCTACAGCAATGTTTGCACCAGCCAGTGATCCAAGAATAGTTGGTATAGAAAGGTACAGAGCCTTCTTAGTGTTCAATACCTTCTTTCTTGAGAAACTTGCCGTTGCTGAAATATTCTGCAGCAATATTGAAATACGGTTTGTACCATTTGCGACACTTGGAGAGAGACCAAACAAACTGAGCAACGGCAATGTAAGGAACGAACCGCCACCCGCAAGAACATTTATTATTCCTGAGGCTAAACCTCCAAAAAACAGCAGTAAATAAAGCATAAAACTACCGACAGTCATCTCAAAACACCTCAAGAAATGCGTTAAGCAACTTTATTAAATTATCCAAATCTGAAAGACTTATCATCTCTACTTGAGAATGTAGGTATCTCACTGGGACACTCAGTGCAACCATTGGAACTCCCAATTCCAAAAACACGCTTGCATCGTTACCCCCACCCGTTGCACCAATCTGAACTGGGATATTTCTCTGATGGGCTACATCAACTATCTGACGGACAACTGACATATCAGAAATCGAAGAATTGTCGAGTACCCTAATAACAGGGCCTTTCCCAAGTTCTACATGTTTATTCTGTTTACTGCAGCATGCAAACGAATCTACAGCTACGGCTAAACGCGGGCAATAAGATTTCGTCAAAGCCTTCGCACCTCTCAATCCAACTTCTTCTTGAACGGTCCAGGCAAAGATGCAATCTGACCTATTTTCTACATGATTAGCTACTTGAGACAACGTATAGCATCCGAACCGATCATCCAGACTTCTCATCGCAAGATTATCAACATTAAGAATCGCACTATTTTTCTTAAATACTACATAATCCAACTCCCTTATCCCCATATCGTAAACTTCTATTCTTGATTTAGCACCAATATCGACGCACTTATCGAAAACCTCTCCATCGCTCTTCAAATGTGGCGGTATAGCACCGATGACACCATTTATGATTCCATTTTGCGATATGACTTCAACAAAAGTACCTGGAAGCGTTTCTTCTATTATTCCACCAACGTTCCTAATCGTTAATTTTCCATCTTCTCTAATATCAGTTACGTAGAATCCTATTTCATCCATGTGTGCCATGAGTAGAACTGAATTATCACCCTTGTCACCACCTACACTGCTTTTTCCATCTTTTTCGTATACCAAATTCCCAACCTTGTCAACCTTGCATACCATAGGAATCGTGGAAGATATTTTCTCCCTAACCAATTCCTCTCTCCCCGAAACTCCAGGAACACTACAAAGTTCCACCAATTCATCAACTCTCACAAATTCGTATTCTACTTTCTCTATTCTCACAATTGTCACCTCCACGATATCATATATAAGATATTCTACCATGAATTTGGTTCGTTATACTAATTTGTCATCACACAAATATTTTTCATATATTGACAATTTTTTTGTGTACTAGTATAATATTTTTGTCACAAACAAAATCCGGGGGTGATACTGTGGAAGAGAGTAACAGAATTTATCAACATGAAAAGAGAAATCTAGCACTCGTAATAAGTGGAAGATTTGAATCTCTTGTAGGAGCTTCTGCTTTGATGGTTGCAATGCCACTTTTTGTGTTGGACAGAACGGGCTCCGGGACTATCATGGGACTCTTCAGTGTTCTTCAAATCCTCCCAAGGATCTTGTCTACCCCATTTGGCGGTGTGCTCGGGGATAGAATGAACAGAAAGCACATCATGGTTTTAGTAGATGAACTTAGGGGGATGATTTTGTTTCTTTTGTGGCTGATAGGTGTTTTTGGAAAGATCGACATACCTTTGCTACTAATCTTCACAGCGGTTTTGTCACTCTTGGATGGTATTTTCGACGGTCCAACAGGTGCTATGTTTGGTGATGTTGTTAGAAAAGAACACATGAGGCGAGCGACTTCGTTCAATGCGATGGCAAATAGTGGTGCTACCATCATTGGGCCTATCCTCGGTGGTATGTTGTATGGCTTTTACGGCTTTCAAAACGTCATATTAATGACCTCAATATTGTACTTCCTATCGGGTATCAGTGAGATGTTTATCATATACAAATTCACGCCAAAAGAAGGAGAAGTTCACGTATTTAAAGAACTTGGTGAGGGAATAAAATTTGTAGTTGCAAACAGAGGATTGAAATTTCTATTCACATTTGCCATTGCGATAAACTTCATTACATCTCCACTATTTGGTGTTGTTTTTCCATACATCGTCCGCACAGTTTTACAATTCAGTTCAACTCAATATGGTTTATTACAAACATTCTTCACAATTGGTGCTCTGCTTGGAAACTTTTTGATACTCATAGTGTTACACAAGGTAAGCTCAAAAATTCTGATGATTGGTGGGTTGATCGTTCAAGAACTTATAGGTGTTGTTTTTTCTATAATGATCATGCCTGTATTTGGGTTCTCCAAGTCTATGCTCTTCATAATTTTCTCGACTAGTTCATTTCTCATAAGCTTATTTAACGTACTCCTCAACACACCATTGAACGCAAATCTTCAGATACTTGTACCTTCAGAACTGAGATCAAGGGTCTTTTCTGTACTTTCCGTGATGGCCATGGGAATTACACCCATTTCTTCTGCTTTATATGGCTATCTAATCGACAGACTAAATCCATTCTGGTTTTTCTTTTCCATAAATCTCTTGGGACTTATCGTGTCACTGTTTTTTGTAATTCTAGCACCAGATGAGGCATACAATCCTAATCCTCCCTTAAGTGACAGATAGAGCATGCAGAACACTCCAAAAGTGCGAATAGTTAAAACATTGTGCAGGTGAAAACCTGCACCCTTTTTCATTCTTTAGCTATGTGCTATAATAAGTGTTGAGATGAGAGGTGAACATAAAATGGGGGAAAGAGGGAAAAGGGGAATAAATACTCAATGAAACGACGTGGAAGCGTACTTATTGCAGTACTCATTATCATGATTTTCACTGCAATTATACTCTCAAAATTGTGGTTTTTACTTGCTATCAGGTTGAAAGGGTATCCATAATGATTAAATTTCTATTTTTCAGGCCTTTCGTATTTTAAGGCATTTATTGTTACCAAGTATTTATGACCGTCGACTTCAACCTCAAAATCAACGTTGAAATGATCAGGACGGTTCTGAAGGTAAGTTGCATCAACAGTTTCCCAAAACATATTTTCTGCCATTATTTGTGCCTTTTCTTGTCTTATAGCTTCGTTTAATGTTTCATTCTGGAGCGGTATCGTACCAAAAATCATCACAATTAGTAACATGAGTATGAGTAGTGCAAAAATGATTTCCGTGCAAACCATTTTCTCACCTCTCTACACAGATTTGCAATACTTATCGTGTTACAGAATATTGCGAGTATTAAGAGGAGGTGGTATATATCAGTGCATTTCTTAAGGGCGTAACTTTCAGCACCACAGCTGGACTTGCTACGATGTTGGGTGTTTTACCATTACTCTTGTTTCATAAACATCTCGGTGAAAAAGTAATAGACTCTCTATTGGGGATGGCTGCAGGTATCATGCTAGCTGCCAGTGCGTTTAGTTTGGTTGGACCATCACTAGAAGCAGGTGGTCCGTTACGCTTTTCAATTGGTTTCTTATTAGGCGCGGCCATAGTAGACCTCATGGATAAATTTTCACCGCACGAGCACTTTTTAAAGGGTCACGAGGGTCCAGACCTCAAAAGAGTTAGCAAAATATGGTTATTTGTCATGGCCATAACTATTCACAACTTTCCAGAAGGTATGGCCGTCGGAATCAGTGGTTTTACACCACAAGCACTGAGTGTTGCCATTGCAATAGGTACTCAGAATATACCCGAAGGTTCTGCTACTTTTGTTGCGCTTCTGAACGCGGGATATTCTGTAAAAACTGCATCGCTTGTAACACTCTTAACTGGTTTGGTCGAGGTACTTGGTGGACTATTCGGTGCTAGTCTAATACTCGTTAGTCAAAAACTGTTGCCATACATGTTAGCTTTCGCAGCAGGTGCTATGGTGTTCGTAGTAAGTGATGAAGTAATACCAGAGACGCACCTAAAGGGTAACGAAAGACTCTCAACGTATTTCCTTGTGTTTGGTTTTCTCATAATGTCGATTCTCGATGTTGTCCTCGGGTAATTTTTGATAACCACGATATTTTATGAATAATTAATTGTGAATAACTGCATTCAAGACACGTTTTCGTCTGATAAGAGTTCATCACTTTGCAAAAATTCGTATACAGCTTTATCTTTACCTGATTTTTTAGCTAAGTAAAGTAACTTATCAGCTGCTTTCAATGTTTCCGTAGGAGAATGGTAATTTTTTGAACTTGCTACTCCACATGATATTGTACACTTTCCACTTGGGAATTGTGTCTTTCTAACTTGATCAAGTATGTTGTCGATAGTACTGATTACTTCCCTTTCATCGGTATTGGTGAATACGATGGTGAATTCCTCTCCACCGTAGCGACCCACCATTGTATTCTCACCAATACTCTTTCTCAGTATTCTGCCTATCTCTCTCAGTACCTCGTCTCCTACTAAGTGACCATATGTATCGTTAACTCTCTTGAAATCATCTATATCAAGCATCGCGACGTAATATACTTTACCATCGTCTATTGGTTCAGCTACTGCTTCAGATAGAGAGTTATGTGTTTCATCAAGAAATTTCAAGATCTCCTTCTTGTTGAATAAACCTGTGAGATTATCAATAGAAGAAGCTACCTTTAATTCTCTAAATAGATTTAGAGTATTGAAAAGCAATCCAAGACTTTCTTCTGCTTCAATAAATACATTGTACGCTCCTCTCGGATCAGATGCACGAGAAAATGCAATCACGCAAATTTCTGAGGAATCGTATTTTACAACGAAGAAGATGAATTCTTCTAATGCTGAGTCATCACCATATTCACCGAAAAATGACCATGTTGATGGTTCTACAGGCCTCTCCATAACAGAGATTATCCCGTTTTTTAGGCTTTCTTTCTGAACGTGGAATCCAAAATTGTATACTCTACCTTCTACAGGTGATAACAGCATGAATGCCAAAGCACCGAAATTTGAAAAATTCTCAAGAAATTTCTTCAAATTGTTTATAACATAAAATTCATCCCTTGCAAATTGGATGAGCGACAATATTTCCCTATTCAGTATCTCCGTTCTCATCTTCTGTTCTAAGACATCGTATATATTACTTGCATAATGCGTCAACGACGAGTCCGTTTTATAATCTCCATGAATAAATCTCAGCAATTCATACTCAAGCTGTTCTTTAGGCAGCATCTTTGAAATGAACTTATTCGCACCACTATGAAATGCCCAAAATTCATTTATGATGTCATCCGAGCCAGTGAGAATAACAATTCCTGCATTCTTAAATGCAGGAACTGATCTCAAATAGAGGCACATCTGTAATCCTGATATGCCTGGCATATTGTAATCGGTTATTATTATATCAGGATACTCCTTCAAGGCAACTTCAACTCCTTGAAGTGCATTTTCCGCAACTAGCACCTCGTATCCATTCTTTTTCAACAAATCTTCAAGAATTGTTCGCCAAAACCTGCTATCATCAACCAATAAGACCTTGCTCAACGTCTATCCCCTTTTTGTAAAAATCGCTATCCCTGTGCATTAAATTATACTACATTTTTCTCTTTTTCTACCTCCGCATTTGCAAATCTATCGACATTTAGGTAAGATATGTCGGTATGAGTGGCCTTTCCAAACACGATAAGCTCAGCCAACGCTTCGGTCACAGCTGGTGCAACCATGAATCCATGACCGGAATATCCCACTGCATAGAAGTAATTGTTGACAATATTACTCTGACCTATTATAGGTTGAGCATCAGGTGACATGTTGTACATCCCACTCCAATGTCTCATTATTCTAAGATTTCTCAAAAACGGGAATAATTCGACCATTTTGACCGTGAGTTCTTTCTCAAATTTGAAAGTTACGTTGTAATTTATGCCAGGCTTTTCATCTTTATCGCCTTGGCCCATTATGAATTGTCCATGTTGTGC
Source organism: Fervidobacterium sp. (assembly GCA_003526765.1). Lineage (GTDB taxonomy): Bacteria > Thermotogota > Thermotogae > Thermotogales > Fervidobacteriaceae > Fervidobacterium. The sequence goes on along the minus strand of DPXZ01000151.1, from coordinate 1,880 downwards.
TTGTCTCATGTAGAAATTCCCCGCAAAACTTATTGCCATCATCGGGAAGAAATTTTCAAGCGGTTCTGTCACGAAGATTTGATGCCTATAACTCTCAGTTGGCAAATCAACACCGACGAGTTGAGATACTTGTTTTGACCATGGCCCCGATGCATTTACGACAGCATCACATTTGAAATATCCTTGATTGGTATCAACTCCAACAACCTTACCGTTTTGCACGTCAATTCCCAAGACCTCTGTATGTGTGTATATCTTTGCTCCCATTCTTCTTGCCGCCTGCGCGTAGCCAATAACCGCCTTGTGTGGATTGGCATGTCCATCTTTCTGGCAAAATGTAGCTAGGACGAGGTCTTTTGTGTTGATATAGGGATACCTCTCACTCACTTGTTTTGGGGTTAGTATTTCAACATCAAGTCCCTCTTCTCTCTGTATTTCAACGTTCTTCTCAAATTGTTTTGCCTCTTCTTCATCGTAAGAAAGCATGAGATATCCACCTTGATAATATTCAATATCAGTTCCAACGTCTTCTTTGAAATGTTCAAAAAGTTCTACACTTCTCATTGCAAGACGTACGTTATTTTTCGTAGACCATTGTTGACGAATTCCACCGCCACAACGACCTGTAGAACCAGAAGATAGGTACGACTTTTCAAAAACGGCCACGGAAGTTTCACCCAAATTGCAAAGTGAATATGCCAGTGCCGTCCCCGTTATTCCTCCACCTATTATGCAAACATTGTATGCTCCTTTTACCTCACTCATCTGTATCCACTCCTTTCGCATATCTCACAATAGCATCGATCGGAAGAGGGATAACAGGTGGTCTGAATGCGCCCAATCTGCTCTCCGAAATTGGAACACCAGTTTTTTCGGATATTATTTGTAAAACAACATTTCTACAAGTCTTTCCACCGCATGGGCCCATACCGATACGTAATACTCTTCTGATCTCTTCGTAATCCGTAATGCCAGCATCTATCAGTTTTTCTACATCATTTCTTGAAACTTCTTCACATCTGCATATGTATGCCTGTGACTCTTCCGAAGCGGTGGACATTTCAAAGTGCCTTACAACACCTTCCATACCCTTTGGAACCTTTAAAAATACGATATGAGTCTTCTCTTTTCTGTTGATCATAACCCTATCTATCTGACCATCTGCAACATATTTCCCATTCTTATCTAGTAACTTGACAGAACTTCCCTTTTCGGGAATTGGTAAGAATTCATACGGAATTCCAACTATAGAATGCTCTTCTCTTTGTTGCATGAGGAAGATCGCAAGTCCTGGACATTTAGTTACGCATATGCCACACCCTGTGCATTTCTCATAATCTACTTGTGGTACACCATTTATATTTCCACCAGTGTTTATTGCGCCAGTTGGACATGATGTTTCGCAAGGATTGCATGGAATGGCTTGTGGACATTCAATAACTGCCTTTAATTTTGAAGGTGATGATGGAATCTGCTGTATTTCTTCTCTGTATCCACCGCTCGGGAATGATATACCCATTTTCTTCAGACCTTCTCTAACTTTGGCTGCAAATGGACCTTTTCTAAATTCAACGAGCTCATTTTTCATATCAGTAATCTTTTCCGACAAGTCTTTTCCTGTAATCTTTTGTGCTATGTTGTACCCTGCGATGTATCCTTCTATCATAGCGGTAGAAGCCTCTTCGATACCTGAAAGATCACCTGCAACATAGACATTATCGACCGTCGTTTTCATGTTCTCATCTCTCACTGGTACATACCCACCGAGTTCAGAGATGTACCTAATCTCTCCTCCAGTTTGGGCAACGAGTTCAACACTGGGTTGCAATCCAACTGCAAGACAGATAGTATCAACGGTAATTTCTTTTTCCGTACCTGGA
>DPXZ01000094.1 GCA_003526765.1 Fervidobacterium sp. | reverse complement strand
GATTGACCAAGACATTTCCAGTTCCCGGTTCATATATCTCCTTTGAAAGTAGCCTTCCAAATATAAAATCTTCCAATTTTTCGATAGGTTCGTCGGAATCTGCGTTCTTAAAGACCCTTGCTCTTATTCCTTCATGCGTACCGCAATCTGGTTCACTTATCACAACACTCTGTACAACGTCGACCAATCTTCTAGTCAAGTAACCTGCAGAACTCGTCCTCAATGCAGTGTCCGCTGATCCTTTCCTAGCACCGTGCGTACTAATGAAGAATTCGAGCACAGAGAGACCGTCACGGAAATTCGATGTTATTGGGATTTCTATGGTCTTACCTGATGGATCCGCCATAAGACCTCTCATTCCTGAAAGTTGTTTCAATTGGTCGCTATTTCCCCTTGCTCCTGAGTCGATCATTATAAATACTGGATTGAATGGATTTTCTCCGATGTAGCGATAAGTTTCGTCTTGTACCCTCTTTGTAGCGTTGTTCCAAACCTTTATCGTTTCATTGTATTTTTCATCATCGCTTAGTAACCCTTCATCATACAACCGTTCGATCTGATCAATTTTCTTCATTGCAGCATCAATTATTTCCTGTTTCTTTGGAGAAATCATGAAATCTTTCAAACTTATCGTGAGCCCAGAGACCGTTGCGTAATGGAAACCGAGGGTCTTTATATCATCTAACAGATCAGCAGTTCGATCAATTCCGTGCAGCTTAAATGTCTTATAAACTACCTCTCCTATGGCTTTCTTTCCAAAGGCTCTCGCATAATCCTTCAGTTCATCTGGAAGTATGTGGTTAAATATCAATCGTCCAAATGTTGTCTTTGTTATCTTCCCATTTATGGGTATAAGAATTGGCTCTTGAAGTGTTATGTATCCAAAATCATATGCCAATTCAGCTTCTTCAGCAGTTGCAAATCGCCATTTTATTTGCTCTGGTTGAATTGAATCGAAGTTCTTTCCAACCATTGTCAAATAATACACTCCAGCAACGATATCCTTATTAGGCATCGATATTGGTTTTCCATGTGCAGGCGATATGATGTTGTATCTTGAAAGCATCAAGAGCCTTGCCTCTGCTTGAGCAGCCGGTGATAGAGGTAGATGAACTGCCATCTGGTCACCGTCGAAGTCCGCATTGAATGGTGGACATACAAGCGGATGCAACTGTATGGCATTACCCTCTATTAATTTTGGTTCGAATGCCTGGATTGACATCCTATGAAGAGTTGGTGCTCTGTTTAGTAGTACAACCCTTCCTTGAATAACTTTTTCCAACTTTTCCCAAGCCTTCGGGTCTTCCCTTTGCAATTCTTTCCTATATTTCTTGACTTTTGGTTGCGTTGCTTCAACGTTTTCTTCCTTAGAAAGCTCGGCAATAACAAATGGTTCAAAAAGTTCGAGAGCCATCTTCTTTGGCAAACCACATTCGTGTATTTTGAGGTGAGGACCGACGACGATAACTGCACGACCAGAATAATCAACACGCTTACCGAGTAGATTTCTTCTAAATCGTCCTTTCTTGCCTCTTATCAGATCCGTCAAAGATTTTAACGCCCTTCCATTTCTATCGACGTAGGCCTTACCAATCTTGCCGTTGAATATGAGGTTATCAACAGCCTCTTGCAACATACGTTTTTCATTCTTTATGATGACTTCCGGTGCATTCATTTCCAATAGTTTTCTGAGTCTGTTATTTCTCATCAACACTCTTCTATAAAGATCATTCAAATCAGTTGTAGCAAATCTTCCACCATCGATTTGGATCATAGGGCGTATTTCTGGTGGAACAACCGGTAATGCTTCTAATACCATCCACTCAGGTTTTGTACCACTTCCTATCATATCTTTTACGATAGTAAGCTTTTTTAGAAGTTTCTTGGCCCTCATACTACTTTTTGGTGTTTTCTTCAATTCTGCTTCCAATTCTGCCATTGTTACTTCCAGATTTAGCTGTTCCAACAGTTTCTTAATGGCAGCTGCGCCTGTTTCTGCTTCGATCTTTCCAGGATATATCAAGCTATATGCTTCATAATCTTGCTGGGTAATTATTTGTCCAATCGATAATCCAGTTTCTTGAGCGACTTCTGGATCTATACTTGTTACAACCATTATGGGTTTATCGTGCTCTTCTTGCTCTTCGTGATCAAACATATCGTGGTAGTACTGACTGAACAATTTGTATTCTTCAGATGTTAGCTTTTCACCTTCAAAGAGGAACTTATCGGCTAACTCATCACCGGCTTTTACAACATCGCCATCTTGTACGTATATTGTTGCACCTTCAAAAACGGGATAGTTCTTGACTTGCTGTACATTCTCGATGTATAGAGTACCAGTTGTAATAACTTCATACATTCCATTTTCTAATGGTCTCAAGTTCAATTGTTTACTGTACTTGATTGTACCAGATACGGGTGCCGTAATACTCGACAACACTGTTTCAGTCGTCAGTTGTTGACCTTTCTTTACTTTATCTCCGTTCTTTACAAGCACTCTCACACCGTATGGAAGAGAAAATGTGATCGGTGTGTTCTTACTCGTTGGTAAAGGATTGATCGTTATCGTCTCTGAGAATTGGTCCACTTCTATATTTCCGTCGAATGGTGCATAAATTGCCTCGACGCGTCTCTCCGGTACTATCTCGTCACCTTGATTTACGCTCTCACCATCTTTGAATCTAATCTCCATACCGCTTAAGACTCTCAATTCTGCCCTTACAATGTTTCTAACACTAATCCAGTATATATCTCTATCTGTATGGGACCTTTCACGTTTGATTTGTACTTCTCCATCTATTTCAGAGACCAACGGTGATTTTGGATCCTTTATGATATGAGCCGGAGAAACTTCAAAATCCCATTTTTTTGCGTAAATTTCATACTCCGTTTGATCCAATATAGAACCTTTTGGAAATGGAGTATTCTTCGGATCAGTTATAATTAGAACTCTTTCATTTATTCTTCTGCTACCGAAGTACACTATGTTTTCCACATCTTTTACCGTCATATCAAGTAAAGTCGCTATCACACTTGGTGTATTCTTTAGATACCAGACATGTGTTACAGGTGCGGCAAGTTCCACGTGTCCAAATCTTCTTCTTCGTGCATCTTTTGATTCAACACGAACTCCACATTTCTCACACACGGTACCTTCGTACTTCTTTCCACTGTATTTTCCACAAGCACATTCGTAATCTTTTACTGGCCCAAATATCTTTTCACAAAAGAGCCCTTCTTTTTCTGGCTTGAATGTACGATAATTGATCGTTTCTGCCTTCTTTACCTCTCCGCTTGACCACTTTCTTATCACTTCTGGAGAAGCGATATTAACTTTTACGCTGGCAATCTTCCTCTTGAATGAAGAACTCATTCATTTTCCCTCCTCTTAACGTCGGGGTCATCCCGTACCAAGTTTTATGCGGTACGTGCAATTACACAGATCAAAGGTGAAAATAAGTTGAAAAAAGTTGAAAATTTCGAGAAACCATCGACTATCACAATTTTTCAATATCTATCTCATTGCCACTCTCATCGTAGACTCTGACATCAAGCGCGAGTCCTTTAAGTTCTCTGACGAGTACTTTGAAACTTTCAGGTAGTCCAGGTTCTGGCAAGTTCTTCCTTTTCATTATTGCTTTATACACTTCTGTACGCCCTTTGATATCGTCACTTTTTACTGTAAGCATTTCATTAAGTGTGTACGATGCACCGTAAGCTTCCAGTGCCCAGACTTCCATTTCTCCAAACCTTTGACCACCAAATTGCGCCTTACCACCGAGTGGTTGTTGATGAATCAGAGAGTATGGCCCAGTTGCACGTGCGTGAATCTTATCTCGAGCTATGTGCACTAATTTCATAATGTACATGTAACCTACCAATATTGGAGAATCAAATTCTTTTCCTGTCCTACCGTCTCTCAAGGTTACCTTTCCAGATGGATTCTCAGGATCATCACCGTAGTGTAAGTTGAGAGATTTCCTAATATTGTACAATTCTGGTAGTATGTCATCTTCCTTTGCACCATCGAAGACCGGTGTCGCAAAATGCCTATTTGTGAGTTTTGCTAGCCATCCAAGTGATGTCTCAAGCACTTGACCGATGTTCATACGTGATGGAACGCCTAGTGGACTCAATACAACTTGAACAGGTGTTCCATCAGGCAGAAATGGCATATCTTCTTTCGGAAGGATCATAGAAACGACACCTTTATTCCCATGCCTACCTGCCAACTTGTCACCAACATCGAGTGGTTTTCTCGTGGCAACATAGACTCTCACCAGTGTATTTACACCGGGGCCAAGGTCTCCAACTTCTTCTTTGTAGAATACATTAACCCCAATCACTCTTCCTTCTACCCCGTGGGGTACCCTCAACGATGAATCTTTTACATCCTTACCCTTTTCACCAAACACTGATCTCATTATCTTTTCTTCAGGACTTGCGTCACTCCCACCCTTTGGAGTTACTTTACCAACTAATATATCTTGGGATGTGAAGTATTTCTGTTTACCAACGTATGCACCAACGCGTATTATTCCATTTTCATCAAGATTTCTGAGATTTTCTTTCGATACGTTCGGAATCTCGGATGTAATTTCTTCAGGGCCAACCCTTGTTTCTCTTGCAGTTGTCTCGTATACTTCAACGTGTACGGAAGTGAATGCATCTTCTTCCAACAATTCCTCACTGACCAATATTGCATCTTCGAAGTTGTAACCTTCCCAAGGAACGAAGGCAACCAACACATTTTTACCAAGTGCAAGCTCGCCGTTATCTGTGGCGGGGCCATCTGCTATTGGTGCACCCTTTTTCACAACATCTCCAGGTGATACTATGGGCCTTTGTGTAATTGCTGTATCTTGATTTGACCTAATGTATTTCAGTAATCCATATTCATCCAAAATTGGATTACCTTTCTTGTCATACATTAGTTCCCCATTTTCATTAGTTCTGTGAATTACTATCCTTCTACCATCAGATTTCTTGACGATACCGTCATGTTTTGCAAGCACCATGTTGCCCGAATAAAGCGCAGCATGATATTCCATACCCGTACCAACGAGCGGTGCCTCGGGCTTTACAAGAGGTACACCTTGGCGTTGCATGTTTGAACCCATGAGGGCACGGTTTGCGTCATCATGTTCGAGAAATGGGATAAGTGCAGTTGTAACACTAACGATCTGCCTTGGGGAAACATCGACGTACTCTACCTCTTCCTTACTAACATACAATATCTTCTCCATGTGTCTAACCGGCACTCTCTCTTGGACAATATAACCATCATCATCTATTTCTATCGTTGCCGAAGCTATCTTATAATTCTCTTCCTCATCGGCGGCCAAGTAAGCCACCTCATCAGTTAACTTACCGTCTACTACCTTTCTGTAAGGCGTTACGAGAAATCCAAACTTATCTATCGTTGCATAAACGGATAGAGAAGTGATGAGACCGATATTACCGCCTTCAGGTGTCTCTATAGGACACATCCTGCCATAGTGGGAGTGGTGAACGTCACGGACTTCAAATCTTGCACGTTCCCTCTTTAGACCACCGGGCCCAACTGCTGTAAGCCTTCTCTTGTGAGTAAGCTCTGCAATCGGATTAACTTGGTCCATGAACTGCGACAGAGGATTAGTTGCAAAAAAGCTATTCAGTGAGGCAATCACATTTCTCAAGTTTATCAAACTGGAAATTGGGATCTTGTCTAAACTCGTGTATGTTGAAAGTTTCTCTTCTATCTGATGCACGGACTTTGAGAATGCTCTTTCAAATTCAGAACCTATCAATTCACCGACAGTCTTAACTCGCTTGTTTGAAAGGTGATCTTTCGTATCCAAAGTTTCAGGGTGCTTCTCTGTCTCAAGTAACATCCTAGTGACAAGTACTATATCCATTGGGGTCAATGCATTGAACTTCTCGGTGTATTCTATATTCTCAACGCTTCTCTTCGATCTACCCTCAATCTCGATGAGGTAATTTCTATAAGCACTAGTCAACTTCTTGTTCATCTTGTAGCGCCCAACTTCAGAGAGCTCAAATTTTTCTTCGCTGAAGTAAAGGTTATTCCAATAAGACTTTGCAGCTGCATATCTGAAGACTTCACCAGGTCTAAGCTCTTTGTTTATTTCCATGTATGCGCGTAACTCACTTATTTCTTCATCGGGTGATAGTTTCAGCTTTTCCTTAAGTTTTGCATATGTTCTGAAAACATACTTGTTCACAACTTTTATCTTTTCGATTCCATGCTCACGGAGAATATCGAGTAAAGTTGATGTAAGAACAGCCCCTTTTTCGGCTAGTACACTGCCATTCTTAGTAACTACGTCTTCAAGTAATATTATACCTTCGAATTGTTTTGAATAATCGTCTTCAACATATAGAATCGTTGGGAAGAGTGATAGGATCTCTAAGTCACTACTGAATCCCAAAGTCTTCAAAACCAAGAAGAAATTTAACCTCTTTCTCCTGTCTATCCTTGCATACAACACCTCATCGTTGAGATTAAGCATTATTTCAAGCCAAACACCACGAACAGGCAGAAAATGTGCAAGATAAATAGGTTTTGAACCGATAGTCTTCGTAGGCTCTTCGACAAAATA
>DPXZ01000058.1 GCA_003526765.1 Fervidobacterium sp. | reverse complement strand
AAAGCGAGAAAACAACAATCGGCGCAAGAATTATGTAGAATTTTATCTGGCTTTTGTGGAAGTACTTTGGGTTCGTTCCTGTCCTGAATTTACTCATGTGCATCTCCCTCCCCAGCTCATTCTCAATCTCTTTCTCCGAATATTCTCCATGCAAGACGCGAGGCGATCCAGATGATCACCAGGAGAAAAACGGATAATGCAGCAACGTAACCCATTTCATATCTCGAGAACGCATAGTCATCTATGTGGTTTGTGATGAGCTGACCAGCGTATTCAGGTGTTGGGTTCGAGTCGGTAAGTGCCACACCTATACCCGCTGAAGTGAACGTGTACACTATTGACATCACTGCACCGAAGAGCATTTGAGGTCTCATCAGTGGTATTGTGACGTATATGATTTCTTGGAGTCTGTTCTTCACCCCATCTATCCTTGCCGCCTCGTAGAATGATTCATCTATATTGAGCAGACCTGCCAACATGGCCAAGAATCCAATTCCCATACTACCCCACAAAGAGACGATGATCATTATGTTCAACAGGTAATCTGGTGATTGAAGCCACTGAATCGGCTTACTGATGAATCCCAAATTCAGAAGTATACTGTTCAGATAACCATTCTGATCTCCGCTGAATATCACTTTCCACAAAACACTCATCGTCGTACCAGCAGTTAGAGATGGTGAATAGATGATCAATGCAATAATCGTTCTCGGTATCGTTGTTAGCTGCGCAACCAACCAAGCAAGGATAAACGAAAGTAGATATCCTCCAACTCCGACTATCAATGAGAATTTGATCGTATTGGGCAGGACTTTTTGCATGAAGATTTCGTCCCTTGTGAATAGACTTATGTAGTTTTGCACCCCTATGAACCTCGGCGGTTGAATCGTATTGAAATATGTGAAAGACTGAAAGATAGCGATACCAACCGGTAAGGCTATGAAGAGTGCAAAGAGTGTCAGATATGGTGCCAACATTACCCAATGACTTCTGGATTTTTTCATTTTACTTCACCTTCTTTGAAAAAGTCCTCTATGCTTCTGAATTGCATCTTCTTAACGATTTTGCCGCCCTTCAAGTATCCAAATTCAATGAGTTTTCTCTCCATCTCTCTGTTGATTATCTTTATAGACTTATCAACAGCCACTCTCAAGTTCTCACCTTGTAATACGACTCTATTCCACACGTTGCTGATTTCCCTTTCCGTCATGTAACTTGCTGGATGTCTCTGTACTTCCTTTATCCATCTCCATTGCTCGAGTATCACCGATTTATGCGATTCTGGGATGAATGTAATCTCCTTGAAGGCAGATATGTTTGCTGTATTCCAAAGGTAATCTGGTCCGTAACGGGAGACAAGTGTATTTGAGAACTTCACTTGAGTATCCTTGGAAAGCCACCATTTTAGGAACTCCCAAGCTTCTTCTTTCTTCGTTGAATCTTTGAATATTACGCCTGCTCTATCACTTGCAACTTGGTATCTCAAAATCTCACCATCTTTGTAGATACCGGGCGATGGTGCAATATCCCAAAGACCGTATATTTCATCAGCCGCATTTGTCAATAACAAATAGGTACCGAAATCTGCCACACCTATAGGTATCCTTCCGTATCTGAATTCGTTGTAGAAATTTGCAACGTATTCCGGAACACCGTAGATACTGTAGAGATCAGTCATCAACTCTAAACCTTTCAATGTTTCCTCACTGTTTATTGCAGTCGACATACCATCTTTTGAATAGAGTGTTCCTCCGTTCTGGAAGATGAATGGTGCTGTGACATGGAAATACTTTTGAGAGGAAGCGGATAGCGGAATGTAAAAGTTCATGCCCCTTCTTTGAAGTTCGGGCAATATCAATTTCACATCGTCCCAAGTTTGTGGAACTGGTAAATTGAGCCTTTGGAATATATCCTTCCGATAGAACAACACATAGAAGCCTTGGGTCTCAGTCACACCGTAGATGCCATCTTCGTAGATGAATGGCGTAAGCGTCTGGATGTTGTAATCTTTGGAGATGTACTCTTTGAAATCAGGAAATTGTAGTAAATCAGTTACAGCTCCTCTCAAGGCAAGTTCGTATGGTAACCAGTTGCTAAGTCCGAGTGCCACATCCGGCGTGGTCTTTGCCGCGGCAGAGAAGATTACCTTCTGTTCACTTGGCATAGTCGAAAGCCTCACGTCTATACGTGTTTTTTCGTAGAAGTCGGTATCGACCAAGTACTGCATAGTTTCAACCAACTGCACAGGCCTATTGACCCAGACCGTTAGCTCACTACTCTTGGAATCGCTCTTTTTGACATACGTTGAATATGGGTCAGTTTGATTCATCAAAGACAATCTCAACTTTTCCAATTCAACAAACCCTGCAACCATGAACGAACCATGTGGTACATCAACCGTTGTGCCTGCAGGGTGTATGTATATCTCATCGATACCCATGGGCTGACTGCGCAATGCAGTTATGAGATTTGAGACTCTCTGTGCAATCGATGAATCACCCTCACTGATGGAATCGAGATAAAATGGCAAACGCTCCGGCTCTTTCAATATCTTGTCTATCGTGCTTGCAGCCACCTTCAAATCGCTGATGTGGCCTGTTGCACCAACGCCCAGTTTTTCGATGAGTAAATTGTACTGTGTCATCAACTTATCCGATATATTTTGCAAATCCACAAGCACAGTAGGTAAATACTGTTCTATATTCCAAGTCCTGTTCGGATCAAGGTTGTGACCAACCAACATTCTTATCGATATACCTATATCTTGAATTTGCTTCAGTATCCTTTGAAGTTCCAAGATCGCTGATTTGTATACACCCGTGTCAACTTCAAAGCTCAATATGTGCCAACCCTTTTCTAACCATAGCTTCATCGGATTACCATTCAAAGAAAGCGTTGCCAATCTCCAAAATTGACCAGTATAATCAAATGGATAATCCTGCAACTCGGCAAATGGGCTTTGTCCATCGATTTCTATGTTCCTGTAGACAGGTACTCCTTTGTTCTCCGATTGTTTGTAATTCAACGAAATTGAGTAAAATCCAGGATTATCGACATAGAACGTCCACAAAATTTTCTGACCAGGTAGATTGAATGTGCTTTCCAAGATAGCATTTATCCTTCTCTTATTTACTTGAAATGGCCTTACACTTGAAGAAGACACGTAGCCTATGTTTATCAAGAAATCGCTTTTTGTCACAGGCTTCTCCGCATCAACCATTATCACTTTTTCAGATTGATTCGATGAACTATCCTTCCCTTCAAATTCGTTCAGGTAATCTGCATACGTCCTCAACTGACCTTTACGTGCAAAAATGACGTTGTAAATTACCAACGTAGATGAATTGTTCTTTATGGATACTCTGAAATTGCCTTTTGGAAGTTGAATTGTGATCGGTTCAGCAGAAAGGCGATCTGCAGGCAATACTTTATCAACTGTCAATTCTTCATACCCATTTTGTTCAGGTACCACTTCGTTTTCATACCTATCAAACTGGAAATTCAGCGTTTTGTAGGTAGAATAATTGTTCAACCGACCTTCCAACACGTAAAGTTGCTTGTAAGTCCCGTTATCTTGCAATTGATCTATCTGCAGTGACACACTTCCGTAATTCAGAGAATTCAAAACTTTGTAAGCCATATATATCTCATAGATGCCATTGTTTTCAATTTGGAAATCATCAACGATAGAAGCATTCGTTTCAATGGTATTTCCATTGAAATCGATGAAAACATTATCAGAATTAGCTTTGAAATAGGATAATTCTGTATCGAAATATTGTGCGATCGAGTCGTCTGTTGATGCGATGTTAGATTGTGAGTAATTGGTACTTTCTGATTGCAACTTGTCTAAGTTCTTGTACTGAAAATATCCGACGAAATAAACGACTAAGACTACTGCCAAAGCTGCGATTATCGTCCAGTAAATGAACTTCCTCATCTAGTGGGCACCTCCTGAAAAAGAGCGTAAGCTAAGCATTTAACGAGTGTATAAAAAAGATATAAAATTCAAAGGAGAGGCGAGGCTCCTCGCCTCTCCGAAATATTAATTGAAATGTTATTTGCCTTCTATCTTCTTTCTCGTTTGAATGAAGTCCTTTTCTACTTGGCTCAACTTTGCACTGAAATCTTTATTTGCTTGAGAGATAACCTGATTTGCCTTATTTTCCACATCGGCAACTATCGTTCTTGGATCTGTGCCGCCTCTGATCTGTTCTGCTGCTGGGTATATGACGTTCCATATCGCATC
>DPXZ01000149.1 GCA_003526765.1 Fervidobacterium sp. | reverse complement strand
TGATCACAAATGCAGTCTATGCAGATAGTTTTATCAATGATCCTGAAAAATATGATTATATTGTACTAAATGAAATTCAGTTCTTGGCTCACTTTGATGAGAATCTTTACGATAAAATCATTAAGAAGTTTGGAAAGAATACATTCTTTACAACAATTTATTCATTCAACACAAACTTACCTGTACACGAAGTCGATGGAAAATTGGATTTTTCGATCGAAGATAAGAGAAATCAACCAAAATCGCTCAGTAATGGTACATCCTCTTTGATTTATCTTTTTTCGTCTCATAACTCGGTTGAAGTATTTTTCAATAACTATGTCAAGAAGGTCTCAACTAGAGATGTCATATTCTACTCACCACAGCTTGCGCCATTTCAAAGACTGATAATTTCAAATCTAATCAGAAAGAAAAAGGTTAAGAAGCTTGTGTCCTCAACGAACAACGATGCTCTACCGTCTCTATTTGGCTCAGCTGAGATTAGACTATTTGATTTTCCATACACATTCAGCGAGATCACAGACGCCGTCAGTGGCGACGGAACTATCTTGCTGCAACTGAACTATTCGTCGCAAGACGTTTCAAAAAAGTATGATTGTTTGAGAAAACTCTTTCCAAGTGAAAATGAATTAGCTCAAATCATGGAAGAGATAAATATCTATTTGCCAACAAGCATGGATGAATTTGAACAAATTGCATGGAATTACCCGATACCAAAGGGAGTTGTTAAGAGTGTTTATAGAGACTTAAATGCTATATCTGATGGTATCATAAACCCAGTTGAACTGCGTTCTGATGCAGTAACACGTCTCAAAGAAAGGGAAATAGAACTCAACTATTTTGAAAAATACACATTGCAACTTGAGGCACTTTCGGTGAAAGAAATCTATAGACTAATAATGGAGAGGTATCTATATGACTCAGACCTTACGGTACATTTTGAGAGTTGATAATCCAGCCAAGAAATGTGAAGAATTAAGAAAGGCCGGCTATTTTGCAAAATTGTTTCCAGACCCTGAAAGGCCAGAGAGAATTGCTGTTTTGACTGATAAATTTGTCGATGGATGCGAAGAATTGGGAGGAAATATCATAGATGAGTATTATCGCGATAGATTACGGGAAAAGTAAGTGTGGCTATGCAATTGGAACGATGTTCGTATCTGAAAGCGGAACGGTGAAGACCTCTGATATACAAAAGAAAATGGAGAAGTTTCGAGAAATTGTACTTGGGCTACCATTGTCCATGAGTGGTAATTATTCTACTCAGACGTTTGAGGTGATAAAATTTGGTCTGAGTCTGTTGAAGGCAGGGAAACGGGTACTGTTCATAGATGAACGTATGACAACAAAGATGGCAAAAGTCTACGATAAAAAAGATGACGATCGATTCAGTGCCGAACAACTATTGCTGGACTATCTTCAAGCACCTGATAGGACAATCGAATTGAAGACGTCAGTTGCTTCAAAGCCACAGGAGATTTCCTGCGAGTGTGCGGCTATTGTGAACGTACCATGCGATAAAGATTTCCATATCTCGAAAATTATCGGTTATAGCGAGGATCCGTACATTGCATACACCATGTTTAAAGAAGGTGGGTTTGTCTACAGAGTATGGAACGATTTTGTACAGAATTTGACTTTGCTTGAAAAACTTCCTGACTGCGTTATAATTGACAATAGTATGAGAAATAAGCTTTCAGAGCTAAGTGATGCCGGAAATTGGCAAAATATCAAGATTATAGGTCTCGATATTAAGTAATTTGGAAAGTGCTCGTAGCTTAACTGGATAGAGCGTCGGACTCCGGATCCGAAGACTGCGGGTTCAAGTCCCGCCGAGCACGCCAGGGCCTAAAACTAAGCAAAATGGCACATTTGAATCATTCAAATATGGTGATATAATTGATTTCAGTTGAGTTAATAAAAAGGGGGAATAGTCTATGTCGAAACATCTTGACGAGGTAAAAAACAAGATCTTTGAAAAGAATGTGGATGCTCTTCTGGTTCTAAATTTGGAAGGGTCGAACAAAATCACGACAAGGTATTTGTCAGGTTTCACCGGTACTTTCTCAGCACTGCTCATTACTCCAAAAAGGCACATAATTATCACGGACTCGAGGTACTGGGTTCAGGCTAAAGAAGAAAGCGATTTCGAGTTGGTAAAATACACTCCTCCAAAAACCTTCTTCGAGGTAGTTGCAGATTTAATAAGCAATTTAGAATTGAGAAGAGTAGCAATTGAAAAAGAGAGAATATCCGCAGCAAACTTTGATTGGTTTGCAAGTAAAGTCAATTGTGAATTTGAAGATGTCTCTTCTATCATCGTAGAAGTCAGGGCAACAAAGAGTGAAGATGAGATAGAAAAGATGAAAGTAGCAGCTCAAATTGCAGAAGAAGCATTTAAAAAGATGCTTGAAATCGCAAGGCCCGGTATAAAGGAAACAGAATTAGCAGCATACATGGAGTATCAGATAAAGCTGTTGGGAGCAGAAGACTTAGCATTTGAAACGATTCTTGCTTCAGGCTATAGAGGAGCACTGCCGCATGGTAAAGCATCTGAGAAAGCAGTTCAGTTGGGCGAGCCAGTTGTTGTTGATTGGGGTGCAAGGTACAAGGGTTACAACAGCGATATAACCAGGGTATTTTGCATAGGTGAGCCTAGTGACGAAGTTAAAGAAGTTTACAACGTCGTCTACACAGCTCAAAAAAAGGCTCGCGAATCAATAAAGGCTGGAATGACCGGAAAAGAAGGAGATGCAATTGCAAGAGATTACATAGCTCAATGCGGATATGGTGAATACTTTGGGCATACGCTTGGGCATGGATTAGGTTTGGAAGTTCACGAGAGCCCAAGTTTGAGTTACAGATATGAAAAGCCACTTGAAGTTGGACAAGTTGTAACGGTAGAACCGGGCATATACCTCGAAGGAAAATTTGGAATAAGGATAGAAGACGATGTTGTCATAAGAGAAAATGGATGCGATTTGATCACATCACTGCCGAGGGAGCTATTCATAGTCTGATAAGATGAGTGATGACATAAGGAATACAGAAGATAAGGATGTTCCAAAAGGCGAGAAAAACGGTCAAGGGTCCAAAGAAAAAAGCGGTAAAAGAAATTCCAGAAGTCCAGTTGCAAGTGTAGGCAAAGACTTGTCCAAACTAAATATAATCTCGTCGCTTGGCTTTGCAATCGTTGGAAATGTACTTGTAGGTCTTGTTATAGGAAAGCTACTTGACAACATATTTGGTACCGGGAAAGTTTTTCTTATAACGTTTATAATATTGGGACTGATTTCTGGATTTTATAATGGTTTTGTTTACATATTAAAAGAGATAGAAAGGTATGATAAAGACGAAAATCAAGAAACAAAAGGAACTGGAGAACGGTCAAAAGAAGACGAAGAGAAGGATAATATCCATAAGTAACTACTACATAGGTGTTAGGCCATCTGATACCATGAGTTTGGCTATAAGAAAGCTAAACACCTACGCACTTTTGTTTGCCGTTGGTGAATTTGTACTTTTTACACTTTTGAATTTATGGGACGGAGTTATTGGATTACTTATTGGAACATTAGGTATGCTTCTTGGCATCACGTTCATTGACAAAAGTTACAAGAACTATGGTATAATATCGTTTGGCAAGAAAAAAATACCAAAGCTTTACGTTTTAAGATATCTCTTGTACGCATCTTTATTTTTGCTATCGGCGATAGTAACTGCAGAACCTGCGTTGGGTATCATAGGTACATTCTTGGGAATGATAAATTTCAAAGTCGTGATCTTTCTGTTTGCTTGGAGGTGGCAATAGTGGCTGAAAAGAAAAGACGAAGAATGAGTACGAAAACGAAAATTCAGCTCACAGTTTTTTTGATAGTCTATATAACGGTTGGAATAATAAACGTCCAATACCTTCCGAAATCCCCTTCTGATGTACTTGGAAATGTTGCAAACAGATGGATAGTTGGTAATGGTCCATGGTTCTTGCAAATAAATCCGATGACGATAATAATGTCACTTGTTGTGATAGCAATCATCGTGTTATTCGCAAGAGCTGTCCACAAGGAATATTCACTTGTCCCTAACAGAAAACAAGCATTTGCAGAGTCAG
>DPXZ01000161.1 GCA_003526765.1 Fervidobacterium sp. | reverse complement strand
CCCGTGAATGGTTTGTCTGTAAATGCGTCAACGATGAAAAGTTGCATACTGTCACCTCCAATTAATATTCAGTGCGACCAATGATATTTTATCACTTTTCGCTTGATTATTCTTAATGACTTAATATTACTTAACAATGACTTGATATAATTGAATGGGGAAAAATCCAAATTGTTTACGGAAAGGAGACTGGATATGATGAAGGTTGCTTTCATTGCTGATCTACACAGTAATTTGGAGGCGCTTAACTCAGTACTTGCAGATATAGAGAAACGCGGGATAAGTGATGTATATTGCCTTGGTGATTTGGTTGGGTATGGTCCAAATCCAAACGAGGTTGTAGAGATAATTATGGAGAAGAACATACCGACAGTGTGTGGAAATTATGATGATGCTGTAGGATATGAGAAAGATAGCTGTGGCTGTTCATATAATCCGGGGCGAGAAACTGAAGTTGGTGATGAATCTCTTCGATGGACTATACAAAACACGAAGAGGGAGAATAAGGAATTCTTGAGGTCATTGCCACATCGTTTGTCTATAGAGATAGAGAATGTCAAGGTCCTGCTTGTACACGGTAGTCCTATGAATTATCTGCTTGAATATGTACGACCTACAACATCTGCTGAAAGACTCAGGTTGTTATTGAAAAATGTGGTGGAAGACATCGTAGTAAATGGTCACACACATTTGGTAATGGCAAGACATATGTTTGGCAAAACAGTGCTCAATCCCGGAAGCGTCGGAAGAACAAAGAACGGTAGAGCAGGTGCAACTTACCTAATATTGAATAACGACGATTCTGTGTATTGGTATGAGTTTGTATTTGTTGAATACGATGTCAAGAAAACCATTGAGAAGATTGTGAACGCAAAATTGCCAGTCGAACTTGCTACCGTGCTTGCACTTGGCCAGACGTTTGATATGGGAATATCTAAGGTTCAGCAAGTGACTACAGAGTCAATGTCAACGTCTAAATTCATCTTGTGATGAAGAGTGGTATGATATTTTATTACTTAGAGAATTACTTAAAAAGCGCTTTCAATACTCCATACAATGAACCAATTCCGTAGGAGATGTGTAGAATGAAGAAGGCAAGAAAAATACCTGGTGCAAGCCTCATCATCTTTTTCTCGCCGGCGATGTTCATCGAAAATATCACATCTAAACTTGCGTACAGCACCGCTGGAAAGAGCCAAATTGTCTTGAATGCGATTGAGATTGGCAAGCACAGAAACAGTGCAAGCGATATGAGATAGATGACGAAGAAGAGTGGGATAAGATGTCTCAGTGAGTATGCGCCTTTGACGAATTTTCGGCTGTACGTGACCCAAAAACCGTTGGAAAAGTTGTTCGCCCAAAGTTTCGAATAACTATCTCTCGCATAGTAATAAGCCACTGCTTGTGGAATGCACATGATTCTGTAGCCTGAACGTTGCAATCTCAAATTGAATTCTATATCTTGGTTTCTCACAAGTCTTTCATCGAACATGCCTATCTTATCGAATATCTCTCTTCTATATATACCGTATGCAACTGTGTCTACGTACGTCTTTTCTTCCACACCAACTCTGTACCTTGCACCACCTATACCAAATGGATGTTTCAATACTTCGGCAATTGCCAACGCTGTGAGCTTCTGGCTGCGCGGTAAGACTTCCAACACGCCGCCGGCAACGTCACATTCTCCATTTTCAAGCGTATCTACACACTCTGAGATGTAGTTTTTTGAGTACGTCGCATGTGCACTTGCGATCATGATGTATCTGCCTGCTGCACTTGATATACCTAAATTTAGTCCGGCAGTTGTGTATTTCTTCTCATTTTTCATGAGTTTTATGCGTGCGTGTGTGCCATGTCGTTCGATCAATTCGCTGACCTTTTCGATAGTTGAATCATTGCTCATGCCATCGACGATGATGAGCTCTATATTCTTGTATTCTCCATCGAGTAGGTCTGTAATTGTGTGTTGGATCGTTGATTCTTCGTTCCTTGTTGGTATGATTACGGAGACCAATGGTGCAAAGCCTTCCATATTGTTCCTCCTAACCTTTCAGTCTTGTCAGTAATGATTATATCATATCATTAAGTGGTTGATTCGAATGGAATCTTGGCCTATGTGTGGTATAATCAAATTGAGTCTTTACATGTACCTATCTATTGACCAAGCACGTAAATTGCCAATTAATTTATCATATTGATTCCGGAATTCGGTAGTTAGCGTATTTACGATATGCTCATGAAAAGGCTCATTGCTGATCATTACTGATAATAAATAGTTTTCCCATAAATATTTTGATAGATACTGTGACATTCAGACGATGCGGAGGGATTTTAGGTGTGTAGGGTTGCACTGATCTTTGGTACTAGGCCGGAGATTATAAAGGTTGCACCGGTGTATTTGAAAGCAAAAGAGATGGGAATTGACGTCACGTTCGTGTGTACGGGTCAACACAGAGAGATGGTCGACATGATGAAGTCTGTTTTCAACGTAGATGCGGATTACGATATGAATATTATGACGCAAAATCAGACACTCAACGATGTTGCATCGAGGG
>DPXZ01000132.1 GCA_003526765.1 Fervidobacterium sp. | reverse complement strand
TGCGAATAGGTTGTCAACCGAAAAATGAGAAAAATCAGATATGAGATAAAATAGCATGGAATAATGATGCAAGTTGTACGAGTTCAGTAACATAGACAAGTGTCGACAGTATCATAGACAATGCGTGAAAGTAATAACGAATGATGATTAATTAGTATGTGATAAAGCAAGTTCCAACAATAGTTTTGTAAAGTATTGATGATGATTGGCGAGTTAAAAATGTGAAGTTCTGAAATATGTATTGACTTTTGATACATAATTTTTGTATAATATTTTAAACATCAGTGTAGATTCTTGTTATATTTATGGAACTACTAAGGACTATAATCTGGGGAATGGTATTTTCATAATGCCTCGTGTGGGGCGTATCGGGGTATGAAAAAACACATTATCAGCTTCGTCGGTAACACGCTTTCAGCTAGATTGGGCGAGTTGTTATCTTCTTCATATTTGCTTGGAATGAGTGAAGAAGATCTGAATCAAAAATCTCCAGAAATCAATAGTCTTAATCAAATTATTCGGCATGAGGCAACCGGAGATGTAGTTTTTGATGTTTACCTGTTGTCAACAGAAACTGAAGAAGTGTACAAATGTGCGGAGATTCTTAGAGAGTTTTATTTGAATAAGCGACGAACTTCAGAAATGGTTCCATATGGTTTGATAGAAAACGTTGAAGTAAGAATCATTAAAGGGCTTGATGCAAAGAGGCAAGGAACTTTTTCTGAAGGGATTAGAAATTTACTAATAGAGTTTTCAGATATCGTAAATGGCTTTAGTTTTGAAAGAAATTACTCCAATTACATTGTTAATTCAACTCCAGGATACAAAAGTATAAATTTCTTTGTGTCACTTCTAGCTCAGATGCTAAGGATGCCCACCTATTATATATATGAACCCTCAACTAGATATGACAAACCTGAATTAATAAGTATGCCACTGCTACCTGTTAAATTTGATTTCAGCATTTTTGATGATAATCTTGAGATCTTTTTGGCGCTCGACGACTCTAACGATACTGTGGATACCTCAAGACTGAAAAGTGTTGAAAGCAATCACTCATTTGATGCCTTTTTCGAGAAAACTGGCAACAATTGGAAGATGACGTTTTTCGCCCTTGTCCTATGGGAAATATACAAATCAAGGTACTCGGGCTTTGTTTTCTTGCACAAAAAGGGTATCGACCTTGGCTTGAAGCAAAGGAGAGAACAATTTGATAGGGTTTTGAGGGAGTTATTGACACGTTTACATAAGAACAAAGAAGACCCTGATTTGAACCACAATGTCGGATTGCCAAGTCCATGGCATGTCTTTAAGACAGAGGTAGATAATAACGAAGTTAGGGTACTCTACAGATTCGAAGAGTACTATGATCACTTCGGTCTACAGTCATTTCGTATATATGCAAGGCAAGCCCTGTTTAACAAGAAAGTCCACAATTCAGGCAACGAATATGTAAATACCTTCAAGAGAACGATAAGTACAGACACTGCTTTTGATAAGGACATGTACAAAGTATACAAAGTTGAGAAAGAATAGTTTTGAAAAAGTGTCAGATTTTTCAAGACTATTCTGTATATATATTTGAGAAGATGAGTTAGGACTTGAGGTGTCGATCTTGGAATCCAATTACATTGTTCTTGAGATAAAGATAAAGTTCTTAAAAGAAGTTTACATCAGAGATTTTGCCGCGTATGTGATCTCTAGAATGACGAGACAAGTTAAGAAGACGTATTGCATCTTGCCAAAGAATCGATGTGATGAGTGTGATTTTGAAAAGAAGTGCTACTATCCTTATTTCATTGGCAACTCTAATATGAGAAATGGCAAAAATGATATTCCTGATATTTTGATGATAGATCCATTCCGTACAAGAGTTTACAAAGAACATGAAACAAAAGTTTTTAGAGCAATCTTTTTGAAAGAATCAGCGGAGAAGGTCCCAATGTTTATCTACATGCTAGATAAGGCGGGTAACGGTAGGAAGATTAACTTTGTAGTTGAAGAGGTTACAACGCTTGATGGCAAAATCCTTTTTGAACATGAACATCTATATCCAAAAAACATTGACGAACTTTGAAATTGTCAGAGCAAGGAGGTGGATATGTGAACGATCTGAATATTGAAACTGTTTACGCTGCTGCACTGTTACACGATATTGGTAAATTCTACATGCGGACTGAGAGAGAAGAAGACTTGAATGCAGCATACGATTCTTACAAAAGTATATACGACATGGGTTATTCAAAGAGGCCACCACACGAAGTGATGGGTGCGTATTTTTGTGAGCATGTTAAGGTCAAGGATGCTCAAAATTACTACATTCAAGGGATTCTTGGTCATCACAGAGAGTCGGATCCACTTGCAACACTTATTGCAATCGGAGATAAGCTCTCTGCAAGTGAACGAGAAGATTTGGAATTCGGAAGTGGAAATGAAGAAAAGGTAAAAAATCTTGTGTCAGTCCTATCTTCTGTTTCGTTCAGGAATAACGAAGCAAATAAGGAGCGGTACAAGAAGATAGTCAAGGCCACAGACCCAGAAGAGCTTCTCGATAATTCAGAAAGCCATGAAGTAATTGTTGAGAGTTACCGGAAGTTATGGAACGAGTTTAGTTCAGTCATCCATTCTCACAAGGAACTTTCAATAACGCAGCTATATTACATTCTCAAAGAATACACTGCAAACATTCCATCAGCGTTCTATTATTCAAAACCAACTATTTCACTGTTCTCTCATTCTTCCACAACCGCTGCTATCGCTGCCGCACTCTACAAAGAATTTGAGGATCTTAGTCTCAATCAATTGAAAAAACTGGAAAAATTACACACGGCTATCAAGGTAAGTACTCAAGAGAGTAACTTGAACAATGAGGTACTGAACGAAGAGATGTTTTGCCTGTTGAAAGCAGATGTTTCAGGTATTCAGAACTTTATTTACAACGTCTCCATGGACGGGGCAATGAGGGCACTTAAAGGGAGATCGTTTTACATAAGCTACTTGTTGGATATGACTGCTTGGAAGATTTTGAAGGAAGAGGGCCTTTATGAACCGAATTTACTCTACTCTGGTGGTGGGCATTTCTACATGATTTTACCATCATCATTTGCAGAGAAAGTACGCGGATATCAAGAGTGGATAGACGATATCTTGTACAAAGCTCACGGCTTGCAAGTTTCAGTGCTCTTGGAAGTTGAGAAATTTTCACCACGAATGCTCTTGGAAAACAGATTTGACGAGGTGTTCAGAAGAGTCAGTGAGAAAATTAGGCTAAAGAAATATCAAAAATACGACTCTTTTGTGAAGTCTGGAAAAGTATTTATAGAAAGGACAAACCCAGTCAGACGCTGCCCTTATTGTGGCAGAGAACTAAACATAAAGGAATACGAGGAAGGGCATTGTGAATTTTGCGATTCTTTTGGTGAGTTGGGTCGTAATTTATCAAAAAACAACTATATCACATTCGAAGAAAAGGCACCATCCAAGATCTCTATAGACAACGTTTACGACATCTTCGATGCACTGGGTTACAAAATACACTTCTCGGATGTACCGGATCACAATGGCGATGGACTAGTATTTGCGATAGATAAGAGCAAGTACGATTTGAAACAAGTAACTTATTATGCCAAGACAGCCTCGTATTACTGGCATGTAGATGAGAATTCACTTGCGACACTTGAAGATATGGCAAATGCTGCAGATGGTGTAAAGAAGTGGGGCGTGCTTAGGGGGGATGTGGACAACTTAGGCAGAATTTTTGGTGGGAATTTAAGTGAAAAGAGACGTGCAGGAAGTCTTTCGAGAGTTGGAACACTTTCCTTTGAAGTCGAGCTCATATTCACAATATACCTGGAAAAGTTAGTAAAAGAAAAGTACGAAAACTGTTCCATTGTGTACGCGGGTGGTGACGACTTTTTCATAGTTGGACCATGGAGTGTTCTCACAGATTTAGCCAAGGACATTCGGGACATGCTCGATAGATTTTCGGGGAGAAATCCAGATGTCACAGTATCAATGGCTATCGAAGTTGCACCTGATGAAAAGTATCCAATATATACAATGGCAACGAACTGCGGCGAGTCGCTTGATAGAGCAAAAACGTACAAAAGGAACATCGAGGGTAGCGAAGAAGAGAAGGTTAAGAATGCAGTAAGTATTTTGGGAAGTGTGTTAGGATGGGAAGAATTCGGTAAGTTCAAGTCATTAACCGACAAATTAGAGAACGTAGTAAGAAAACAGCTTTCGAGAAAAGTATTTCAACTCATATATGCAGCACAAGAAATGGCTGAGGAAGCAAAGAGAACGAATGGCATATTCAAGTCTTGGAGATTTCAATACTATATGGGAAGACTGAGTAGCACGTCTAATTATGAAAGTGAGATTCAAGAAATAGTTCAGGTTATTTTGGAAACAAGAAAAGATATATACAAGCACGCAAGCTTATCAGCAAAATTGGCTGAACTAAAAACTCGAGTGTAGATAATCGTTAAGGAGGGGATTTTGGATGGGTGGAAATTTCACTTCAAGTACTCAAGAAATCATCACCGAAGCTTCTGCAAAAAAGATTTTTTCAGGCGAAGACAAAGATGGTGATACACTCTTTCAGTTAGCCGATCAGTTAGGGGAAAAGATGAGTAATGTGAGACAGTCTCAAATTAGAAAAATCTATTCGGAATTTATGAGGATCCATTTAAACTTCAAGAACCAACTAAGGAACCACCAAGAAGAAAAAGCTGTCGAACGATGTAAATATGAACTTAGACACTTAAAAGCCAGACTTGTGTATGTAAAGTCTCGTAATGAAAATCGCAGTAAGGAACTGGCACAATTCTGTGATGAGTTCACGAAACTTATAGATGCGGCAATAATTAGTGGACCTAGCACGCCAATTATTAAAGGTGGAGACTTAGTGATAGACCGGTTAAAAGATTTCTTTGAAGCAACACTCGCACGTACAAAAGAAAAATAGTAGTTGTTTTGTATAGCATGTTTGAAAGTCTCAAAAAAATCAAAATCTAGGAGGGAATGATATGGAAAAACTTTTTCTCAATGGAAAATTTGTTGTCTCTTGTGATGCTGAGCTCTTGACGGGTCTCCACATAGGTTCTGGTGCTCAGACACTTGAAATAGGTGGTATAGATAATCCAGTTATTAAAGACTCTCTAGGAAGACCTTACATACCAGGCAGTAGTTTGAAAGGAAAGATGAGAACTTTGATGGAATTTTACCACGAGAAAGTCGAAGCTGGTAAATTGATCGTTCTTGTCGACAAAAAAGAAAACGTTGTTAGAATGCACATGTGCGACGATGAGAATTGCGAAGTTTGCAACTTGTTTGGTAGAAACCACGGTATTCAGAAGACATTGAAAAGTCTCGACTCACAGAATTTGGAAACCACTGATGAGGGACAAAGAAAAAACGTAATTCCAACAAGGCTTATCGTAAGGGATGCATATCTAATTGAAGACTCCATAACGGAAGAAATGCACGAAAATCTAGATACATTGTATACAGAAGCAAAATCGGAGAATTCAATAGACAGAATAACATCCAGTGCAAACCCAAGAGTTACCGAAAGAATACCTGCTGGCGCAAAATTTAAAGTTGAGTTTGTCGTAAATCAGTATGAAATTAGCAATAATAAAGTGAAATCAGATGGTACCAAGTATCTTAAAGAGCTCATCATAGCAATGCGGCTTTTGGAAAATGATTATCTCGGCGGTTCTGGTAGTAGAGGATATGGTAAGATAGCTTTCAAAGATATTAAAATTGAATACAGAGATAAAAACTATTATGAATCAGGTAAAGAACCAAAATGTACCAACTTTAAAGAGCTCAAGGATATAAATCCCGACGACCTCGATAACTTACTCAAAGATGAGAGTGCTGAATCTGTAAGCGCCAACCAATAAGTGAGGTGAAGACATGAGAAAATATCGTGTCAAATTGAAACTTCTGTCTCCGTTTCACGTTGGGTACAGGGAGGGAGATTACACCGTATCTGAAGTATCCATACCATCTGATACACTATTTTCAGGAATTATAAATGCTTTTTCGTTACTGTACGGCAAAGAAGAAACAGATAAGCTTGTTGACGCATTCTTAAATGGAGAATTTCCGTTCAAAGTATCATCGACTTTTCCATATTGCGGGGATGAATTTTTCTATCCCAAACCGCTGAACTATTCTGCAAATACGGACAATGCCAAGAGTGTTAGCAAGGCGAAATATATTTCTGAAAGACTTTTGTTCCAGAGATCTTCTGAAAACATAAAAGATATTCAGATCTCATATGGTTTCATAAGTTCAAAAGAGCTTGGCACTCCACTGTACATTTTGGAAAAGAGGCCAAGAGTTTCCTTAGATAAAATAACAAGTGCTTCTGAGATATATTACATCCAACTTACGAGATATTCTTCAAACGCTGGGCTTTGGTTTTTCTTGGATGTAGAAGATGAATATGAAAAAAGAATTAGAGCAGCAATCAAGTTGCTTGGAGACGAAGGCATAGGAGGGGAAAGAACTATAGGTGCAGGATTTTTCGAGCCAGAGTTTACAGATACAAAAGAGGAATATGCAGGGGATAGTTATATATCTTTGTCTTCGTTCATTCCAAAAGCTGAAGAATGTGCTTTCTTGAAATTCTATGAGCTTCAAGAGAGAACCGGCTTTATCTACTCACCTTACGAATCAACAAAAAAACACAAGATCTATACGATGGTAAAAGAAGGGGCGATCCTCTCAGGAAAAGTTGAGGGAATGATAGTTGATGGGACCCCAGAAGATTTTCCATATCACAAAGTTCTGAAATACGGTTTAGCGTACCTTGTGGCGCTTCAATGAAGGTGGTGATGAGATGGATGGAATCGAATTATACGAATATGTGATTGAGATAATCTCGCCAACAGCAGTTTTGTCTGGAACAAAATTGCAGAAAATAGACTACATTCAAAGAAATAACAAAATAGAAGTGATCGATATTTTGAGAAGCCTCAAAGATGAAGAAAGTCTTTCACTATTTGAGAAAAGGGACTATAATTTGGAAGCTCTTCACAAGTTATTCGAAGAGAAGAAATTGAACTATAAGATCAAATACACTACAGAATTTACCGGAAGTAGTGGAAAAAAAGTTATTGGAGGAGAAATATTCGAACATATAAAGTCTGCCGGGAGAGTTTATATACCAGGTTCCTCGCTGAAAGGTGCAATGAGAACGGCACTTACGAGGGCTGCTAATTACGATTCAAAATACAAAAAGTACCTAAATGAAAAGGTGGCTAAACTTAAAGTATCACAAGATAATCGAAAAACCTCTTATGAATTCAAAAATATAGATACCGAAATAGAAGAAAGAATATTTGGTGATCCAAAATCCTCACCATTCAAACTCATTTCGATTTCTGATACATCATTTGTAAAAGCTGACAAACTCACAGTTTCAGAGGTAGGGGTTTACAGAATACCGTTACAGAATACCACGGTTCAACCTATCCTACAATTGTACGTTGAAACGCTGCCCCCGGGTGTAAAATTCAAAGGGAAGTTCTCTCGAAAGTACAAGGATCTATATAAGCAAAATGCGCTTGTAAATGAAATAAGTATATTGGATAAAATAAAAGAGAAAATTAGGGAAAGTAACGACAAACTCATAGAAAAAGAATTGAACGCAGTCAAAAAGAATCAAAAACTGAAGAAATTCTATGAAGATTTGCGAGAAATTAACCATGAAAAGAATACGTTCTTGTTAAGACTAGGCTTTTCAACCGGTTACCTTTCAAAGGTAGCTGTTTCTGATATCGATGAGCAATTCATATCAGATCTCAGAGATCTTGTCAAAATTACTGGTAATAGGATGAGAATTGGTAGCAATTTTCCAGCGACTAGGAAGTTTGTCAATGACAACACAGGTTCACCTATTCAGCCGCTTGGATGGGTAAAGATGGTCATGTGGAGTAGCAAATAAAGGCTATAAAGTCTCGAGTGGGAGGGATTAAAATTTTCTACAGTATTGTACTTGAAATGAAGGCTCTTCAACCTGGAGTATACTTGGAATTTCCTGGTAAAAAGATTCACGGTTTTTTATTTAATGCAATAAAAGAGGCGAACGAAAAACTCTCACAACATGTGCACGATATACTGGATCTCAAACCTTTCACGGTTTCTCCCATATTTGGTACCCGCTATGGAGGACCGACATACATAGAAGAGGGCAAGATATACAGAATTCGCGCCACATTTTTGGAAGATAAACTCTTCGAGTTTTTCGCTTCAAAGGTCATGAGAGACAAAATCTTGAAGAACAAACTCAGCATAGGTGCCATAGAGTTTCTTGTGAACAAGGTTATATTAGATACTTCCAGGAGCGAGTGGTCATCAATTTTCTCGCCAAAGTATTTTCTCCAAGAGAATAGAGAGTTCAAAACGGAAATTACACTGAGTTTCATAACGCCAACGCTCTTTAGAACAGGTGATTTGCATTTGAGTAATCCTAATGCTGAGATCATGTTCAGTGGATTGTTCAACAAATTCAATAAGTACAGTGATCTGAAACTGGATGAGAGCATAGCAGAGAAATTGAAAGCTATAAATATTTCGAAGGAGGATATAAAGGTAAGAAAAGTCTATTTCGATAAGTTCTATCTTCAAGGTTTCACTGGTGACGTTACATTTGTGGTCGATGAGTCTTTTAAAGAAGACAAAGAACTTCTGACTGCATTCAACTTACTTTCAGAATTTTCTTACTATTCTGGTGTTGGATACAAGACCACGATGGGTCTTGGACAAGTCAAGGTGTCGAAGGAATCTTGAAGCGATAGAGATGAGATGATATGAAGGATGGGAATGACGAGGAAAGTAGATTGTTTAAAGCGAAAGTTGAGGCAATGGAATTAGAAGAGGCATTGGAGTTTGAAAAAGCACTCGAGAAATATCGAATTGCTGAAAGCATCCTTTCTGTCGAAGATGGATCACTTGAAAAATATGGCAATCTGCTGTACGAATTTGGAGAGCTGGAAGATGCCAAAAAAGTTTTTGAGCGTTTAGCATCCCTCACTCAAGACGCGAGTTTCTTGTTGAGACTTGCTGATATATATGAGCAGCTTGATGAGATAGAAAAAGCAGTTGAAATATATAGAACGCTGAACAATGAAAGAAAAATCAATGAGCTTGGTGACAGACTAAAACTGAACAAACCACCAGAACAAGTCATCAAGAAGTTTCTTCAACTCTTCTCCGGCAGAGAGGATGTTTTTGCACTCCAATTTGAAGATGGATACAGACCCATTCGAAGACCAATGACTATCGACGATGTCGCAAATCATCTTATCGGAAAGTGCACATTAGGTGCTTACGTACTCACAAGCGACAACAACGTAAACTTTGGAGCGTACGATGTAGATTACAGAACACAAGAATCTGGAATCGATAGTGTCTCAAAACTGGAAATGTGCAAGGAAACGGTAAAAAACTTGCATGCTAGGTTGAATTACTACAATATTCAGCATGAAATAGAATACAGCGGAAATAGAGGTTATCACATATGGATATTCCTTGATAGACCAGTCCCTGCGTACAAAGTTAAAGTGATATTAGAAAAGATATTAGAGCAAATTAATATTTCAAATCCTGTTAGTGTTGAGGTATTCCCCAAACAGTCAGAACATGGTGGCGGTTTGGGGAATTTGATAAAATTACCACTTGGTATACATAGAAAAACAAATCGCAGATGTAGTTTTGTCGATGACAATTTCGAGGAAATACCCAAACAACTAGATTACCTTCTTTCGATCCACCCCAATAGAGCTGAAGAGATAGAAAACTTGTATAGGGAACTTTACGATCAGCAAATTGAACAATTTGAAAAGGACAAGAATGAGAGAAGAGCAACTCGTTCACATATAAGAACGCAAGGCGAGAACATCAAAAAGCAGCTAAGACAACAAATACACAAAGATGAAAGTGATCCATGTAAAACAATATCTCGAGGCTGCTCCATACTATCTCAGATAATTACAAAGATAGATCAAGAAGCCTACATAACTGAAGAAGAAGAACGCCTACTCGTAAACATACTTTATCCTATAACCAATTCGAGAAGCCTAATAACTGAACTACTTAGAAGAACAATCAACTACTCACAACCACGTCTGGAAATCCTTTTATCAAACTCCTCAAAAGTTCCTATCACATGCGAAGAAATCAAGAAAGAAATAGTTAATTCAAATATAGACCTTTCATTAGCGAAGTGCACCTGCAAGTTCTCCAGTGCATACAACTCACCCATTGCTTACCTCAAACAAGGTGAAGACAAGTTATTTGAAAATGTTCCCATAAGCTCTGTAGTCAAGAAAATCATCGATCTGAACAATGAGAAATACGAAATCGAAAAGCAGATAGAAAATTTGAAGAACTTATTAGCAAAAAGAATGGGAGACAAACAAGAAGAACTAACCGAATGGGGAAGAATAATAAAAAAGGACGGAAGAATTGAAATCGTACTTTGAATTTCCACAAGAAAGTAGGGGGAAGCTCAAAGCATGGTTTTATACATTACTGAACAAGGTGCAGTACTTTCAAAAAGTGAAGGAAGACTCATAGTAACAAAAAATGGTGAAAACATTGCTGAAGTGCCTCTCAACAAAATAGAGAGAGTCAACATATTGGGAAACATATCCTTGACAACCCAGATAATAAACTATTTTCTAGACCACGGTGTCGATGTAGTCTTCATGACTCAACATGGAAAATATAGAGGGAAGCTCTACACTGATGGCGATTGGAACGTGTTCTTGAGACTAAAGCAATATGAAAAATCAACTGATGATGCGTTCAAACTGAAAATGGCAAAATCAATTGTCAAAGGCAAACTTAGAAACTATTACGATTTCCTACTATCGCGCTCTAGGAGAATGACAAAAGGTGCATTGAGTGAACAGCTAGCTGCAATAAGAAAGAGTATCGAAAAAGCAGATAGTGCAAAGGACATTGACGAAGTTAGAGGACACGAAGGAATTGGTTCGCGGTACTATTTCCAAGGACTTTCGAAAATACTGAAGCGAGAAGATTTTAACTTTGAGGGACGTACAGCACATCCTCCAAAAGATCCTGTCAATTCTATGCTCTCTTTCGGTTACCACTTTCTTTACAACGAATTGCTGGCTGCAATAAACGCTGTTGGATTGGACCCATACTTTGGTAATTTACATACTGTAGATGTTTCAAAAAAATCGCTCCTGTTTGATTTAGTTGAAGAATTTAGGTGCATAATCATAGACACCTTTGTTCTCACACTATTAAACAGGCAAATGGTAAAACCTGAACACTTTCAAGTGATAGATGAAGGTATCATACACTTCACAGACGAAGGACTGAAAATATTCATTTCCAGATATGAAGAGTTCATGTCCAAGAAGATGACTTATCACCTCGATGGCGAAGAGAACTACATACGCACAGTTTTTGAAAAACAAGCAAGGCATTATGCACGCGTGGTGATGGATGAAGAAGAAGAATATGTACCATACTACAAATCGGAGTGATGAGAATGTTCTATGTTATCAGTTATGATATAGTTGATGACAAGAAAAGGAGAAAACTTGCCAAATATCTTGAAAGTTATGGTGTTCGTGTTCAGTACAGCGTTTTCGAAACTGAACTAAGTGACACACAACTTTCGGCAATGATCAGAGGAATCTCATCTCGAATTGACAAATCCACAGATACAGTGCGCATATATGCAATTCCAAAAGATTTTAGGGAAAGAATTATTACAATCGGAGAGAACAAAGGACAGTTTTTTGATGATGACTATATGATAATTTAATCAGTTTAGAAATCAAATGACGAAAGAAGGGACTAAACATGTTGAACCTCTTTTCTTTGACTATTCCGACAGTTGTTAAGCGATACTACTTCTACAATCCAGACGTTAAGCCAGAAGAATTTGCTGCAAACTTGGAAAGGGTAAACAACCTAAACTTCGTTGTATCAAACGATCTCGTTTGGATCGAATTACCCGATGTCAACGTTGAGCTAAAACCAAAACAGATCAATAATTATCTTCAACAGACAGAGACAATCGAAAATGACGAAAGATTGTTTCTCAAAACTGTCTACAGATTAATGAACAAGGATTTCAGAGACAACGGATTTGTATCAGTACGAAATAAC
>DPXZ01000119.1 GCA_003526765.1 Fervidobacterium sp. | reverse complement strand
GTATTGCAACTGCTTAGATAATTGAATTTGATAATTATGTAAGATTAGCTAGAAAATATCAACAATTTGAAGCGGGCTTATGCCCGCTTCTTTGTTTAGGATAATTAGATGTACATATTGAAAGATAAATTAAGAAACCTGTCTGGGAGGAATTTGAATGAATGAAGATAAAAGGTGCCTTCTTAGTGTTGCTATGATAATGAAAAACGAAGAAAACAACTTGGATAGAGCTCTTGGAAGCATCAAACCATATGTTGATGAAATAGTTATTGTTGATACTGGTTCAACTGACAATAGCGTTGAAATTGCGAAAAAATACACTGACAAGATTTTCTTCCATGAGTGGAAAGATGACTTTTCAGAGGCAAGAAATTATTCACTACAATTTCCAACTTGTGATTGGGTTCTTATTTATGATGCAGATGAAGAAGTCAGAGAAGATTTTGCTGGTATTAGGAAGTTTCTCGAAGAACTACCAGATGACGTGAATACTGTTTATCTTCCTACCATAAGCTATCTTGATTGGGATCTAAAGAAAACAGAAGTTGCGTCAACCGCAAGACTCTTTAGGAATGGAACTGTACACTATGAAAACATAGTTCACAATCAAGCGATACACAAAGGCAAAGTAGTGGAAGCACCATTTAAAATCTATCACTATGGATACATTTGGACAAGAGCACTAAAGAAGAAAAAATACGATAGGACCAAATCTCTGCTTGTCAAATTATTAAATGAAAATAAGAACATGCCAACAGCTGAAAGAGTCTATTATCTTTGCCAGCTTTACAAGACAGAATCAATAAGCGAATACAAATATGAGAAATACATTTTAGTTGACGAAATTATGGAATTGGTAAGAAGAGAAAAGAAGCTCCCTTCTATAGGATTAGAAATCTTTTTCCTTCATGGTATTGACCTGTACTCAAAAGGTCTTTATAAGTCTGCAGAGGATCTATTCAAATTTACATTATCCCTACAGAAAGATAATCCTGATCCATATTACGGTTTGCTTGCTGTTGCTGAAATAAACAAAGAATATGAAAAACTCGTGGAATATGGTTTAGAATTCTTCTCAAGAATTGAAAAAGCTGAAAAACATCCTGAAAAATTTATATGGACTATTACATCCATAAAATATCTATCATCAGCTAGAGCATTACTCTCTATCGGATATCTCAAGAAGGGAGATATAGAGAACTTCAAACTTCATTTTGATAAGGTGTTCTCCGAACTTGAGAAAACGAACGAAGAACCAGGAAGGATAGTTAGACCACTCTTGTTGCATCTGTCTGAATTGGATGTAGATACGTTTAGAAAATTATCAAATGAGATAGAGGTATTGCTGAAATTTGCAGCTGAGAAAGAGATACAAATAGATATCATGGGAATAATAGATAAGGACGTACAAGCTGGCAAAGTCATTAATCCGGAAGTTTACGTTCCTTTCTTAAAAACAAGGTTTGAAAAACTACTTCTCAAAAGGCTCTTATACAATAATACAAGTGACTTAGTTATTGAGTATTTTTTGGGAGAAAATATTATCGAATCAATTCAGAAGTATGGTGTCGGTGCACTGATTTTTTATTTTGAAAATGCTTCAGTTGATAATGTTGAAAAGCTCAAGGTACTCAATGAGATTCGAAAATTGGACGATGAGTCATTAAGAGGGACTGCACTCTCACTCATTGGGGATTTGTATTTAAAGATGGGAAAGTTCAAATTGGCTCTGGAGTACTATAAGAAAGCTATAGATACATTCCCAGAGTTGTCGAAGTTTGTAAAACCTGTTTTGGATGACTTAAAAACAAGGCTCGATCCAGATATCGATGGGGTATTTGAGGAAATAAGAGACTATCTCATGGAACATAAAGAATTTTTCATCGATATATCTAAAGAATTTAGCAGTAAGGAACTCAAAAACCTTTACCTTTTGTCAGATGCAGACTTTGCAAAATATGTAAGTGCTGTTTTTCTATCAGATATTGATAAAACTAAGTCAAGAAAACTATTAGAAAATATAGCAGATGTAGAACATTTTTCATTTTACAATTATAGATATGCAAAACTACTCGAAAGTTCATCGAATCAAGAAGAGTTAGAAAGAGCTTTCCAACTTCACATGGAAGCATGCAAAAAGAATTCGAAAATTGGTGACATGTTACTCAACGCTTATCCGTTTGACGGCTTTTATCCTTCAGAACCTTTTGGAAACAAAAATGATGAAATAGTTTGGGTTGGGAATATATCTGAAAAGCACTCAGGATTTGGTGTTATCTCGCCTGTAAGGATGTGGAAAAACAACGGTAAGTTCTATTATACATATCCATTTCCAAGAAATGAAGTGCTCAAAGTGTGCAATGATAGACTGAGAAATTCGCATCTACAAAGACTAGAAATAGGCAAAGAAGATATATTGAAGGTTTTGTACAATATAAGAATATCAGACTTAAGAACTTTAGAAAGTGTGGAAAATGAAGACAAGGTTGCCAAGATGGTTAAAGATATTTGTTTGGAATTAGGAATAAAGTATTCAGAAAATTCACGAAACGTGGTGAGTTTTGACTTGTTGAATACAGAGCCTAATCCTGAAAAGATAATTTCAACATTTTCGAAAGGTATTCTCTTCTATTTTGTACCGGAATTTGGAGATAGAGAAGATATAGTTTGGTACTATCCATTGTTCAGAGTAGTACGAAACAAAGAAAGTATAGATTCCTTACTAAGTAACCTAGGAGCTAAAAAAGTTGAACATTACGTTTTATCAAAGAATCTTAGGGCAGTATTTTTTGAAAAATGACGGAAAGTGGTATTTATCATTTAGTATGATCATGCGACATACTTCACTGCCTATTATCTATAATTATCTTTTGATATGGAGGTGGGTTTATGCGGATTAACCACAACTTGTCGGCTCTTAACTCATGGAGACAGCTCACTCTGACAAACAACGATATGCAAAAGACACTTGAGCGATTGTCTTCTGGTTTGAAGATAAACAGGGCAAGCGATGACGCTGCTGGGCTGGCGATAAGTGAGAAGATGAGAGGTCAAGTTAGAGGTCTTGACATGGCTTCAAAGAACGCTCAGGATGCTATTTCTCTGATTCAGACTGCAGAAGGGGCTTTGAGTGAGGTTCACTCTATCTTGCAACGTATGAGAGAACTTTCTGTTCAAGCAGCTACTGAGACAAACACTGATGTTGATAGGTCAAACATCCAATCAGAAATAGACCAACTGAGAGATGAAATTGACAGAATCAGTAGGGCAACAGAATTCAACACGAAGAAATTACTCAACGGCAACTTGGAAGGTTTCAGAGCAGATGCCGATGTCAAGGTGGTCGCAGAAGGTAACATTGATCTTTCAGCAACAGTTTCTTCTAATGCAAGTGAGGGAACATTGATCATCGAAATTGGTCAGTTTACAGGTACAACAACAAGTCAAATCGACGCAAGAGTTGTCTTAATTAAGACAGGCGGCATTAGTGAGACTATAGTAACGTATTCTTTGGGAAGTGCAGAGATTGGTGGTGTAAAGCTTTCATGGAATACTACGAGGTTCGATATTGATCAATTTGGCGGTGCACTACCAAAAGAGGCAGTTATCGATAGTGCCGTAGCTCGAATTGAGAGTGTAAATACTTCTGGAAATCAACTGATCTTCCAAATTGGTGCAAATGAAGGGGCAAACATGATCGCAGGTATAGATGCGATCGATTCAAAAAACCTCGGATTAACCACAGCGACATTAAAAGTAACAAGTCAGGATTCTGCTGAAAGAACGATCAGCGTAATTGATGCTGCTGTTCACAAGATTAGCTCAATAAGATCACAGCTTGGTGCCATCCAAAATAGACTCGAACATACGATAGCTAACCTTGGTGTTGCATCGGAAAACTTAACAGCAGCAGAGAGCAGAATAAGGGATGCAGATATGTCTCAAGAAATGATGCAGTTTACCAAACAACAAATCTTGATGCAGTCTGGTATGTCTATGATTGCCCAAGCAAATGCACTACCGCAAAACGTTCTTCAGTTATTGAGAGGATAATTGCAAACAAAAAAGCGGGAGGACATCTCCCGCTTTTTAATTCACATTGAGGATGCTAAAAGACGTTCTTTTCATCTGGGAAGATTTTACTTTTCACATCTTCTTTGTACTGTGATACCGCATTCAACATGATGTTATACGTGTCAGCATATCTTTTGACGAATTTGAATTCCCCTTGACTCAATCCCACAACATCGTGGAAGACAAGTACCTGTCCATCGCAATATCTTCCAGCCCCTATGCCTATCGTTGGTATCGTCACAGACTCGGTAACTTCTTTTGCCACCTCTTCTGTGACAAGTTCAAGCACGATTGAGAAACATCCTGCATCTTCCAAAGCCTTTGCGTCTTTCAGTAATTTCGCCCTGCTTTCTGGTGTCTTTCCTTGTACTCGATGACCACCAAGTAAGTTGACCGATTGGGGTGTAAAGCCAAGATGACCCATCACAGGAATACCGGACGAAGTTATTTTCCTTATCGTATCTGCAAATTCTTCTCCACCTTCAAGTTTTACTGCATTTGCACCAGCCTT
>DPXZ01000085.1 GCA_003526765.1 Fervidobacterium sp. | reverse complement strand
CTCAGCGTGCGCTCAGCGTTCCTAAACTTCGCATAAACTGTCACGCTATATTGATTATCGCCAACTTTTTCATATATATCGTCGATTCCAACCTCTTCCACAATGGGATTTTCTCTGTATACATCGAGTAATTTTGATATTGCAAAACCTACCGGTATTATGTACGAAACATCTCTTCTAATGTACGGGAACGATGAAAGTGGCTTGTACGTTTTTTGGCTCTTCGATGCATCGTAAATCTTCTCAAGGTAAATTTCTGCTGCGTACACTTCATCTTTTACATCGTACATCTTGTCTACAAAATCAACATCCAACATGCCGATGAAACCAATCATCTCACCGCCGCATACGATTTTTGCACAGCGAGTTGGTACAAAGCCCTTCTTATCAAAAGGTTCGTATACACACTTTACATTGTACCGTTCCAGTATCTCGTCGAGTGCGCTCTTGAATGTGTAGAAAGACACGCTTCTCTTGTCTGTATAATCCTTTACAGACTCACGTCCAGTAGCGACAAAAGTAAGTGCTTCCTGCTCAAATGGTTTTCCATCATTCATTCCAAAGCACTTCCCAATTTCAAACAACTTTACATCTTTCATCTGCCTTTTGTAATTGTAAGATAGAGAGTCGAGTAAACCATACAACAACGATGGCCTCATCCTATCGAATTCCGAGACAATGGGATTAACAACGCCAACCCCACCGCCATTTATATCGAATTTTTCTATAACCTTGCTGGAAGCAAAAGAGAGCGAGTTTGCTTCGTTGTAGCCAAAGCTCATCATGATTTGCCTGATTTCGTACCTGACGTTCTGTTTCCAATTACGCCCTCGTTCTATGGCAAGTAGTCTTGGAGGTTCGGAATGTAAATTATCGTATCCATGAATTCTACCAACCTCCTCTATCACATCTTCTGGGATGGAGACGTCGAAATATCTGAAAGATGGAACGTAGACATAGTAACCATCTCTCGCTTCTTCCACCTCAAAACCAAGTGGTTCTATGTATTCGCCAATATGCTTTACATCTATTCCAAGTACCCTTTTTGGTAGATGTTTTGACACAAAAATCTTCCGTTGATCTATTATCTTTGGATAATTATCGATAATCTCTGCTGAAGGCATTCCGCCCGCGAGCTTTTCGATAAGTTCCGATAGTCTCTCAATTACATACACGTTGTTATCATAATCAACGCCGCGTTCAAATCTGTAAGAAGCATCTGAAGACAGACCAAGCCTTCTCGAGGTATGCCTTATACGCACGGGGTCGAACATTGCGACTTCCAAGAGTATATCCGTTGTATCATTCGAAATACCAGAATCCTCGCCACCCATGATGCCACCAAGTGCTAAAATCTTCTCACCATCAGTTATTAGCACCTCACCACCGGAGAATTCGTACTCTCTTCCATCGAGTAGTAACAATCGCTCGCCCTTGTTTGCATCTCTCACAACTATCTTGCCAGCCACCTTCGATAAATCAAAAGCATGGATAGGATGCCCTGTTTCAAGCATGACGTAGTTCGTTATATCAACTATGTTGTTTATTGGTCTCAAACCAGATGCAACTAATCTTCTTTGCAACCAGAGAGGACTTTCTGCAACCCTCACATTTTTGATCACCCTTGCAGTGTATCTCCAACATCCGTCAGTTTCGATGCGAATTTCCATTTTATCGCTTACCACCTTACTTGCTTGAGGTACTGGGAATTTCAATTTCTTGCCTAATCCAGCCGATAATTCTCGTGCAATCCCAAAGTAAGATAAGCAGTCTGGCCTGTTTGGAGTGATTTCGGTATCGAAGTACCAATCGTTCAACCTGAACATCTCCACAACATCTTTGCCAAGCGGCAATTCCTCATCTGTTGTGTATACATAATCACTCTTTTCAGTCAAGCCTAATTCTTCCAAAGAGCACATCATACCTTCCGAAACGATACCTCTCATATCTCGATTGTGGATTTCAGCACCGTTAGCTAATCTAGCACCTTCCAGTGCAACGCACACATACTTACCGCTTTGTACCGACGTATCTGCAGTCAATATCGTTCGATATTCTCCACCTATGTTCACCTTACATACGACGAGTTTATCAGCTTGCGGATGCTTTTCCACATTTTCGATCCTACCAAAAACAATTGGTCCAGATACAAGAAACGCAGGACCATTTCCATCGATATCTACGCCCAATTTTGGTAATTTTTCTAACACATCTTCCTTACTTACAGGTATGTACTCGTTCAACCACTCTAAAGAAACTCGCACTTTTAGGGCACCTCCATTTCAACACTCTTTTAATACTCTTTTCAGCACTCTTGAAAATAGCGTAATTACTCAACTTATCGAGAAAATATGATGAATCGCCAGATAACTGTGATTACAACACCTGCAAGTGGACTAATCCACCAGGTGTGTGAGAACTTCTTTACCTTCCACAATCTGTATAGATAGCCCAAAGCCAAAGACAAAAATGCAAAAAGATAATTATTTGCCAAGAAAAATACGAAAAATGCCAATCTTTCGGATATACCATCCAAGTCGTTGTACTCGCTATCTCCGGGATAAAAATTTCTGAAGATATATGTAACGGCCATTGTGACTACAGCCATACCAAGTAAATAGAGTGCAAATTCTTTTGAGATAAATGAATAGGCAAGCAAATTCGCAACGAACAAGTTCAAAACCAATGCAACTGTCGCCAAAACCAACTCCAATATGTGTATCTTATCAATAGAACCCGCATCGTTCAACCGTACTCTCAACACATCACCTAAGATGTGGACAGCTATCATTATCAATAGTACCGTCAGCCCTTTGGTGGAATTCAACAAAGTATCAAATGTGAATGCCAAGAACACAAGTACTGACCAGATGATGTGTCCTATGAGCTTACTGCCTTTATAACTCCTAATCTTCGTGTTGTCTGTAAAACCATGGTCTGCTACGAAATGTGCTAAGAAAAGATGTATCATACTATGCCTCCTTCTACTTATCGAACTTATCAGATTTATCCAATTTTGTAGACAAGTACACCGTTACTTGTCATGAGATAAAGATTATTCTCCCAGACTGCTGCGTCGTAAACTGTACCTGAAACACTTTCTACAATTCTATCGATGCTTCTATTCTCAAAATCTATAAGTGTTATGAATCCATCACCGACTGCCACAACATACTTACCAGACTTGTACATGCCCAAGTTACCGATCCATCCCTCACCGGTGTACGCATACTTTCCGGTTCGATCGAAGAGTAATAATCCATATGCCCTTGTCACAGCAAGTACGTAATCGTCAATCACTATCGCATAAGTCATGTCATATGTTTGGTTCAATCCGATTGGTGCCGTGTATTTTATACCATAATAGTAGCGATACAACTCCCTGTTAGTCAGGAAAATTATCTCACTTCCATCGTAGATCACGCTGCCATATATTCCACTCAGACTAACGATGAGATTACCATTCTCGTCTATGAAATCGACGTAGTTGTTTGCTCTTGGCTTTGCAAATATCGCAAAATCCTTTGTAGCCAAATAGTCATCTGCAGGCACTTGAGTGTACGATGTAGTATCAGCTAACTTTCGGTAGAATGTTTTAGTCTGTGTACCATAACTGATACCGTCGACAGTTTCTTTAAGATTATTGATAGATTCTTCCCACACCTTTACTCCACCTACGTACAGACCATTTGAATCAGCTGTGTACACCACGTTACCGTAGACTGCAATTTGTGTTCCCGGATATCTGTACGACTGGATAAACGTTATATGTGGATTATCATCGATTTTCCATTCTTGAACGTGGAACTGTTCCGCACTGCCAGACGTCATAAAACTCTCGAATACTTTCTCTGCATCACTCTTTACCGATTCTGTGAATGTATCATCTTTGTACGTCGGAACTTCAGGTATCTCGTAATTGAAAAATGTCTTAATTTCCTGTATGAACTGATCAGTGGAATAGAAATTATTCCAACTACCATTGAAAATCTTGAGAGTCATGTAAGGCAATCTTGAAGCAGTGCGTGATACAACACCATCTCCCGTATTAAGTACCATCTCCGGGTACAATCTTTCAAGAAGGCTCGATGAAAGGTCTATCGACAGTGGCGGCATATTACCCATGTAAGCCATCACATTTACATCTGTACGATATGGAAGATATTTGAGCTTATTCAAAAATTCCGAATTCGACAGAATATCATCGTAGTAGTCATTGACAGCTTCTATGTAACTCTTCAGATAACTTTGCAAATTCAGCATCATACTATCTGGAAGATTGTAAAGCGTGCCTGCCGCATCTGGCTTTGAGTCGTATATGTTCGTTGCCAAACGTGGGTCAGCTACATTTGTACCGTAGAATGGTACAGATACGTACGCTACCTTTCTTACATTCTTGATCTCCGGGTGGGTAGATAAACAATAATAAACTATGAGCCCACCGATTTCATGGGTAAGTATATCGAATTGCGTTTCTTTATGTTGGATCAATTCTTGTGCTAATCGCTCCGACTCGAATATGATCTCGCTTGGAACAGGGTTAGCCTCCTTGAACTTTCTTAACGCTTCAGTATAATTGAAAGACCTAGTTTTCGTCAACGGATATTCGTAAACATAGATTGATCTGTCCGAAAAAACACTCTGCCAAAGCGATATACCGGTTATCTTAGC
>DPXZ01000083.1 GCA_003526765.1 Fervidobacterium sp. | reverse complement strand
AATTTCTTTTTCCGTACCTGGAATCGGTTTGAACTTACCATCTACCTGAGCAATTATCGCACCTTCAACTCTATCCTCACCGAGTGCGCTTATAATTGTGTGATTAAGCAATATTGGAACACCAAGGCGCATGATCTTATTTGCATGGACCATGTACCCACCGATTTTCGAAGTTGCTTCCACGATTGCTTTGACCTTTGCACCTGCTTGGAGCAGTTGATATGCAACAATTAATCCTATGTTTCCTGCACCTATTATCAAAAATGATTTCCCGGGCATGACTTTGTATTGATTCATTAAAGTCTGCACAGCCCCGGCACCATACACACCCGGTAATGTATTATTCTTGAATAGTAAGAACCTTTCCGAGGCACCTGTCGCAATCAAGATGTAGTCTGCAGTATACTCGCTCACGCTGTTTGAATTTCTATCGTAAGCAACGATTGAATCTTCATAAATACCTGCGAGCGTAGTTTGCATCAAGAAATCTATACCAAGTTCTTTAGCTTTATCTACAAGACGTTTTCCTATTTCAAAACCTCTTACAGACGCATAAAATCCCTCATGACCAAAGAATTTATGAGTCTGTTTCGGAAGTTGTCCACCAGGTTCTATACCTTCATCGACTACTAACACTTTCGTACCGTCACCAATACTTTCAGCAATTGCAATTGCACCACATAGACCTGCAGGCCCTGCCCCAATTACTATAGCATCAACATGCTTTCTTCCACCAGCTTCGTTGTCTACCATTTTGGCTTCCCCCTTCCTTCTTGTCTACGGACATTTATTCCATCGCGGACGGGGGTAATGCAAGACCTTACATTTGGAATGCCATCAACTTCGACAAGGCATGATGAACATTTTCCAATTGCACAGAAGAATCCCCTTGCATGGTTGTGTTCGGTAAATCCAAATATATCGATACCATTTGCAATCAGTGCGCTTGCTATCGTATCACTTGGAAGTGCACAAATAGGCTGGCCTTCGAAATAAAAAACAACATGTGCTTTACTAGTAGAAGACTTAACATCCAAAATTGGATGTTCAACTAACCTCCCCATGTATTCCCCTCCAATCAACAAACTCAAAGAATTTAAAGAATCAAAAAGTTCAAAAATTTTCTTAAATGAAAGCTCCTACACCTATATAATTATATGACCTGAATGCCATTTCAGCAAAATATGGAATTTGTTTGTTATGCGAAGATAATTTTATGTATCGCTACGGAGTTCAATCAATCTCTGGTTTGTGTTATAATCTAAAGTGTATCTAACGCATGGAAGTGAATAGTAGAATTTGGGACTTTCCTTGAGAGGGTGATTGTGTGTCTAAGTTGTCAAAAGGAGCAAAAATTGTACTTAAGAAAGACATCAAAAGGCGTGTATTACTTGGCCATCCGTGGATTTATGATAACGAGATAGAACGTATAGATGGCAATTTTACAAATGGTTCAATAGTCGATGTTTACACATCTGCAGGACAATTTCTAGGACGTGGTTACATCAACACTGAATCAAGAATAACTGTAAGGTTGTTGACTCGCAAAATGGTTGAAATAAACAAAGAATTCATAAGAAAGAGATTTGACGAAGCATTAAGAAATCGTTATAACATCGTCCATGAAAATGCGTACAGAGTGCTCTTCGGTGAGGCCGACGGGCTACCCGGTCTTGTTGTCGATAAATTCGACAAATATCTCTCGGTGCAATTCAACACATTAGGGATGTACATGCTCAAGCAGCAGATAATTGATGTGCTGATAGATATCTTCCATCCAACTGCCATTTTCGAACATACTGAAGGGAGTGCTGTGAGAAAAGAGGGATTAGAAGAACGTGCTGAATGGATATATGGAAAGGGCCCCGAATTGATACCTTTTGAAAACAACGGTATCAAATTCTTAGCTGACACAAAAGGTCAAAAGACAGGTGCATTCTTAGATCAAAGAGAAAATGCAAAAAAACTTATGGAATTTGCCAAAGATAGAGTATGCTTAGATTGCTTTTCATACACAGGAAATTTTGGTATGCACTTACTGAAAGGTGGTGCTAAACACGTTACATTTGTCGATTATTCCGATAGAGCAATCGAAATTTCAAGAGAAATAGCCAGGCTTAACGGGTTTGACAACTGCGACTTTGTTGTCGAAAATGTTTTCGATTATCTAAAGTCCAACTACGAAAAATCCAACTTATTTGACCTCATAGTACTTGATCCACCATCATTTGCAAAGAGTGCAGCAAATAGAGATGCGGCATTCAAAGGATATAAGGAAATAAACTACAGGAGCATGAAGATTCTCAAGAATAATGGTTTGCTTGCAACCGCTTCTTGCACTCAAGTTGTATCACAAACAGAGTTCGAAAACGTTTTGGTGGAAGCAGGTATTGATGCAAAGGTTATCTTGAGACTCTTGTACAGGGGAGGTCAGTCGATAGATCACCCACAAGTTTATAGCATACTGGAAAGCATGTACTTGAAATTCTTGATTTTGCAGATAACCTACATAAGTAGCATCTAACTATTTTCAATATCGTCACAAAATGTTATAATTGTTTCAAGAACTTTGTACGTTAGAAATGTTTGTACGCTTCAAGATATTTAGGAGATTTAGGAGATTAAAGATGGATCGAGGGATGTAAAGATGCAGGGGAGAAAGCACACACGTTT
The DNA here is from genome assembly GCA_003526765.1 of Fervidobacterium sp. Lineage (GTDB taxonomy): Bacteria > Thermotogota > Thermotogae > Thermotogales > Fervidobacteriaceae > Fervidobacterium. The sequence goes on along the minus strand of DPXZ01000083.1, from coordinate 375 downwards.
TTTTAAATTATTTCTTTATACTATCCTTTTCTTACCTTCCTTACTTTTTTCAGGTGCACTTATAGTCTCTTCCAATTCTCTTGTGGATGAAGCTGGAAATGTCATAAAGTCTGGTACTTTTTCAGATGTTTTATACGATGGAACGCAATATTATTATATCGCCAGTGATGGAATATACACGCTCGATGGAAAAACGAAGATAGACATAAGGAATGCTCAAAGAGTCGGCATAAATTATGTTACTTCAGCAAATAAAGTATACAAGATATCAAACGGAAAGGCAACCATCATCGGAACAGTTCCAAGCACACTCCAGAGTATAGTAGTAAAAGATGATTACATAATGGGCATAGATGGAAGTCAAGTCGTTTGCTA
>DPXZ01000157.1 GCA_003526765.1 Fervidobacterium sp. | reverse complement strand
CGTCACCCTTTTTCTTCGGTACCAGGTAGTTGATCGTTATCTTCCCGTTCACTTCAATACCCTTTGTGAAAACATCAGGCTTGTCGAATCCACCCAAAGAGACCTTTGCCTTCAAAGTAAATGCTATAGGCTTTCCTGCAGAATCTGTAAATTCTATCGTTACAGGTACTTTAGTCCCAAATGTTGCACTTTGCGATGGTATCGAAACGTTGAAATCAGCTAACACGAGTAAACTTGCAAATAGTAGAACAAACGCGACCACCTTTTTCATAACATCACCCCCGTAAGAATTATGCTCGACGATAGAGTCAAAATGTAATTTATTATCACCGATGAAATTATCGACTTAGATTTTGAATGTTTGACTATCCTCCAAACAAACAAAAGCATTATAGCCGCATAGATGAAAAAGACTGTAGTACTTACATAGTACAAAACAGGTGCCACCATTCTGAAAAGATAACCCAAATAATCCCTTTTGTATATCCCGTCAGAAGTTATGAAGTGTACCAAGATGCTTACGAAGTATCCATTGAAGACCATCACGCTCAGTACAACAACCAAATCATGATTCAAAAAGAAGTCCACATTTGAGAATGGCACCATGACCGCGAAAAAACTCAAAATATGGAAACCCTGATCAAGTAAATAATACCACCAACTATTGCAAAAACTCCTCTTGCATTTGTACTTTCCAAAGTCTATCAGAAAATGAAAGACTGATAAGAGTAAAACAGAGAAAAACTGTATAGCGCCAAATCCTGCACCGAGCAAGAAGACCAACTGAGATATAAAAATCAACAGAATGTGTAACAACAAGACTTTTAGGTCTTTTGACTTTCGTGCAGCTATGTAGCCATTTTGCAACATATAATCGCCGACCAAGTGCCCTAAGAAAAAGTAAGGAAAGATATACCATAGACTGTTCAGAACCCTCACCTCGATATTTTGATGGCATTCTCTATGAAATCATCAGCGTACTTACCTCTCAGTCTTTCTTCATCCCATCCAAGCAAGACTATGTGTTCTGCAATGCCCACTATTAAAGCCAACTTCGGTATATCATCTCCACTCAAACCCTTTGGACCACTTCCATCGATAAATTCGTGGTGGTACAGACAAGCATCGAGTACCTCCTTTTCCAAATCCAGATCTTTCAATATCTCGTATCCATAGTCCACATGTTTCAAATATTCCACATAATCCTCATTTGTCGCACGACCATCTCTAATCTTCTCAAATATCTCATCCCTCACACCAATCAGACCAACATTTGCTGCCTTGAGCACCACGCCGCACAATTCTTTATCAACATCTTCCAATTCCGCAAGATGAAAAGAAATCTTCTCCATCATAACCAAATCGGTGTCAGAAAGCCTTGCCCTTTCGTTCAGTGCCTTGTACAGTGTGTCCAGACCACTTTTCAGCAATTGCTGCAATCTATAGTTTATAACGATCCCTTCGATTATCGACACAAACGAATTGTAGAATGCGAGCAATCCCAGAGATTCAAAAACAGTGAACTTCCCCGTAAGGTTTATACAACCAAGTATTCCGGAGTTCTTGCTTATTATGGGAATATTTGCATGGTCGTTCGTCATCTCGAACTGACAATTCTCCTCGGAAAAACTCACCTTCACAGAATTGTCCATCCTCTTTTCAAAAAAATCACTTATCTCCAGCACAATATCATCGATCCTAATGGTCTTTAGTAGCCAACTGACGAGTTCAAAGGCCCTTTCATCGATACGCATCATATTCTCCATCGCAAATTCGTAGACATCATTTTGCTCAGGTACATCACCTTCGATGGTAAAGTTGCCAGTTTCTTGATCATACATGTACGACGTCTTGTTTAATCGCATACCAATGATTTTATTCGCCAGACTACGTCACCTTCTCTCTCACAAGCTTGTACAATCTCAACTCCTCACTCTTTCCTTTCACCGAGTATGAACCAAGGTACTCAAATTCGAAGGCCTCAGTTCTCTTAACGATCTCCTCTGAGACTATGATCTCCGCATCCACTTCTCTTGTGAGATGTTCTATTCTTGAAGCCGTATTGACCGTATCTCCTATGCACGTATAATCCATCCTAAATGGTGCACCGATGTTCCCTATAATCGCAGGTCCGTAATGCATTCCAATGCCACTATCCAAATCGAGCCCCAGTCTTTCATCGAGCTCTCGCAATGCCGTTCTCATATCCAGTGCACACCTGAGTGCACGTTCTATCTCATTACCATACGAAACCGGTGCACCAAAGATCGCCATTATCGCATCTCCTATGAACTTATCTATCATTCCATCGTATTTGTACCTGATAACCTCACTCATCTGTGTCAAGTACACGTTGAGAAAAGCAACAACCTCTTCCGGAGTCAACTTCTCCGAACGGCTCGTAAACCCCTTTATATCCGAAAAGAGCACCACAACATCACGTGTCTCCCCACCCAATTTCAATTCTCCACTACCAATCAAAATTTCAGCTACTTTATCCGGTACATACCGGTAGAGGTACTCCTTCATCTTCCTCTTTTCCGCATTCTCTCTCAAAAAATCGCCGAGCGTCTTTGTTATACCAACCACCAGCACAGCAGTAATCGGATAAAATGTGGCAATGTACATCCTCTCCAAAAACATCACGTACGAAATGACCAAAAAAGCAATTGGAATAATCAACAATATCGTATTTACAGAAGTACCTTTTAGCCTTGTCAACACAACCACAATAGCCATCACAACCAAAAGCACGATCGCATTGTTAAAAGGCGTAAAAGGCGCTATAAAATCGTTTCTAATCAAATTCTCTACAGCATTTGCGTGAACAAACACACCTGCTTCTTCGGTTGAAAAAGGCGTTATCCTCAAATCGTACAGTCCCTTTGCAGTGGCCGTATAACCAACGATAACAACTTTATCACGAAAAGTTCCAGGCGCAAAGTTACCATTCATGACGTCGTAGAAAGGTACCTCTTTAAAAACCTCGTTACCTCTTCCATAATACCACAGATGCATGTATCCGGAGCTATCGAACGGAATAGAACGATCTTTGAGTACCACACTCTTTTCTGAAAAGTCTATCACCAAATCTGTTGGTGAGACATCTGAAAAGAGGGCAGCTGTGATTACGTCCATGTGTGGAAATATACCGGAAGATACTGCATTCTCCCTCGACCAATCTTCTACAACAAGCAGTGGTATCCTACGTACAATCCCATCTGCATCGAGTGAACCTATCTCGTAGGAGGCAGAATATGCAGAAGTAGCAAATGGCTCGTACACAGGCCGTATCTTGTACACCCTAAACGGATTGAGAAGACCGAGTGCCTTAAAATTGTCCATCCTATAAGCATAGTCGATGTAAGAAGTATTCTCCTCCATTACATCTCTCAAACGTTTATCGTACGACATATACGTTGATTTATCATTTATCAAATATGTACCCAGAACCACGTTACCATACATCAAAAGCGTACTCGTAAAATAACTGTCGCTCTCATCATCTCCTGCTTCTGTGAAAGAGACATCAAATGCGGCAACCTTAGCACCATCTGCGAATACCTTCTCAAGTAACTTACCATACACGTCCCTCTTCCATGGCCACGTATCGCCATCTACCTCGAGCGCACTCAAAGAATACTCATCGATCCCTACCACAACAACCGATGGCTCCACATCGACCTTTCCCCGCACCTTGTAGAAAAAGTCCATGATCTTCAGATCGAATATCTCCAAAAAATCCACTTGGAAAAGTATCGCCCAGAGAAAAAAGATCGTAATTCCAAAGCTCAATAAATCGATTCTTTTCATAACTACTCCTTTCGACAAATTGACCCCGGTGGTGGAATGGTAAAAATGATAGATGATGATGTATGATTATGTAATGATAAATGAATGTAAGTAACAACTGCAAGTAGTACTTCAAAATATACGTTTTTTTGTGTATAATCTTCTTGGAGAGAACTAAAGAAATCATCACACTACATAAATCAGACCACTCAAACCCCAAAATCGTTGAAATATATCTAATAATCTTGA
>DPXZ01000034.1 GCA_003526765.1 Fervidobacterium sp. | reverse complement strand
GTGAATAATGTATCGAGCATTTAAATTACCCGGTCCTGTGACTGCAACGTTACCAGGTGTCACAGGACCGTACTTTTGTACATATTGATCACTTTCTTTCTGCATTATCATCCCGCCTTTTCGCACAATCGCACCTGCCACTCCACCACCATGTTTTAAGTAAGAATTTGCAGCATTTACAATTGCATCGACTTCAAGTTCTGTGATGTCTTCACAGATGAATTGCAGCACTAACTCTCTATCCTTCTTTGTTTTGATCTTCGTCTCCCAGGCCATGTTGCTCACCTCGATTTTCATCGTATGATGTCTTACTTTTTAGATCTTTGAATCTGTCACTCCAAAGTTTACTATACACTTCAGCAATTTTCGACTCTCTTGCTATATTCTTTGGTATGTAAAATGGTCCTTTTATACCTCTTGGCAAGTAATCTTGCTTAACAAAACCACCAAATTCATGCGGATACTTGTATCCACTACCAGACACATTGAGCAGATGCCTTGGAACAGGTATATTCATAGTCTTTTTTGCCATATCGCGTGCTCTATTTACTGCCTCATAAGAGGAATTGCTCTTTGGTGCAAGTGCGAGATATACAGTACATTCGGAGAGATTAAGTAAGCATTCTGGCATTCCTACCATCTCAACTGCCTGCATAGTTGACGTAGCAAGCACAAGTGCAAATGGGTCTGCCAACCCTACATCCTCACTTGCGAGTATCACAAGCCTCCTTGCTATGAATCTCGGATCCTCGCCACCTTCTATCATCCTTGACATGTAGTACAATGCAGCATCTGGATCACTTCCACGCACACTCTTGATGAATGCAGATGCCAAATTGTAATGTTCTGTGTCTGTATACTTTGTCAACTCTTCACCCAGATATAACTCCAAAATAGAAGAGTCAACAATGTCCTTACCATTGATGGAAGCAGTGTTGGCAAGCATCTCGTACGTACTTATCATGTATCTTGCATCCCCATTTGCGGAATCTATGATAAACTGCTTTGCCTCTACTCCAACATTTATTCCCAAGTATTTTACAGCTCTATTCAATATTTTCTCAAGATCAGTATTTGAAAGTTTTCTGAAATTGAGCACGCGACATCTGGACAACAGCGCCGGATTTAGTACATGTTGAGGACTTTCGGTTGTTGTTCCATACAAAACATAAAGCCCGGTTTCAACACCGGGCAAAAATATATCTTGCTGCTTCTTATTGAACCTATGAATCTCATCTATGAACAGTAATACTTTCTTTATGCCTTTCATGTTATAGGCATACTTTTCCCACTGTTTAATCTCATCTACTGAAGCAAATGCAGCATTTAGATGAACGACTTCATAGGTCGTATACTTCTTTATCAAACTCAACAATGAAGTCTTTCCACACCCGGCAGGTCCATAGAGTATTGCGGAGAATAGCTGATCATTCTCGATCGATGTACGAAGCAGTGCACCGGGGGCCATCAAGTGCTGCTGACCTATGAAATCTTCAAACGAATTAGGCCTTAGTATTTCGTTTAAACCATTCGACAGTTTTCCTCAGTCCTTCTTCAAGAGAATATTTCGGTTCCCATTTCAACTCGATCCAAGCTCTGTTGTAGCAAAGTAGGCTCTTCCGTATATCGCCAGGTCTGTGTGGTCCATAAATCGGTTCTTTCTTATAACCCGTTAACTTCTTCAATACCTTGAATAACTCATTTGTAGTTGTACCGGTTGCAGTACCTATGTTTATGACCAGTTTATCTCCTTTTTCCATAGCTCTGATGTTTGCATCAACGACATCCTCCACGTAGACGTAATCTCTCGTGTACTCACCATCACCAAATATTGTACAGTCTTCACCCTTCAACATTCTCGATGTAAATATCGCTATTACACCTGCCTCGCCGTACGGATCCTGCCTTGGACCATAAACGTTACCATATCTTAGCACAGTATAATTCAGTCCGAATTCTTTGCTGAAGAACCTAAGATAGTTCTCGACAGAAAACTTTGCGATGCCGTACGGAGACATGGGTTGCGGATAGACGCTTTCAGGAGTTGGAAAAACCTTTACATCTTCACCGTACATCGCACCCCCGGTAGATGAAAATATGAACTTCTTGATTTTGTGTTCTACAGATGCTTTTATCAAATTCAGTCCACCAATTATATTCCAAGTAGCATCCTTAACTGGATCTTTAACGGAGATGGAGACACTTGCTTGAGCTGCAAGATGGAAGACATATTCGAAATTCTCAGCGGCAAATAGTTCATTAACTTTGTCACTTTGCGATATGTCCATTTCCACAAATTTCGCATTAGGATTCAAGTTCTCACGTTTACCAGTTGACAAGTTATCCACAACGACCACGTCGTTGCCTAATTCAACAAGCTTATCTGTAATGTGTGAGCCGATAAATCCGGCACCACCAGTTACAAGTACTTTACTCATCAAGCTCATCCTCCTTAATCTTGTCTTTTAGTCTGTATACTTCATCAGGAATTTCAAGATCTTTTCTGTTCTCTCTAATAAATTCTTCCAATTCTTTCGTCTTCTTGTCAGAAAAATCGATCAATATAGAGTAAAACTTTCTCAACTTTCTCCTTGTATCAGCATCTAAGTCGTATACCATTAGACTCGCAATTTGCTGTGCCTTTTTTTCTGGTAAGCCAACGACATATATGAAGAAATACTTTATACGAGATTCTCCAGATTTCAGCATCTGTGCTATTTTGAGACCACGCTGCGTTAATTTTACAAATCCGTATCTCTTGTGGTCCACGACTCCAAGTTCCACAAGCTTTTTCACTGCGTTTGTAACGCTTGCATACGAAACATTCTTTAGCTTTGCTATATCTGATATCCTTGCGACACCATCGGTTTCTATAAGGGAATAAATTGATGAGATATAGCTCATAACTGTTGGTGTTAATTTTGTTTCATGCTTTAAATCTCGTTGTTCTCTTTTCACTTTTCCTATACCTCCTCTGTGGAACATTGTATGTTTCTATGATGATTCTACTTACTTCTGAGTATCACCGTGCATAAAATCATCGTAATACTTTCTTACCTTCTTTATATCTTGCCACGTTAGATCTTTTGGGCTTCCCTTTTCTTTCGATGGATTTCTTAATAGATAGCTTGGATGAAACATCGGAAAGATTATTATGTTTCCTTTCCAAATGAATTCTCTCCCGCGAACTTTTGTTATCTGTTGATCTTCTCCTAAAAAGAAATTCAATGCAGTACTCCCAAGTGGTACAATCATCCTCGGATTTATGACCTCTATCTGTGCCAGTAGATACTGAGAGCAAGACTGAATTTCTAAGCTTGTTGGTACTCTATTGTTTGGTGGCCGACACTTTACCATGTTTGCTATGTACACATCTTCTCGAGCAATGTTTACTGATTCAAGGATTTTAGTAAGAAGTTGACCAGCCTTTCCTACAAACGGTCTCCCTTGATTGTCTTCTTCCTCGCCCGGTCCTTCACCAACAAAAAGTATTGGGGAATATAGATTCCCTTCACCTGGTACGGTATTCTTTCTAAGTAAACCTAATGGACACATTTGACATTGTGCTATTCTTCCTTCAATAACAGCCATTAAATCCTCTTTTTTCATTGTTGTCCCCCTGACCTAACAAACCTTGCAATTCATTAGGCTTACGAATGTAGAAGTCACATTCAATTGAAGATGAAAAACAAAGTTTAACTAACAATTTTATTATATCATATATCAGTACATTATTTCAAGTCTTTTACACTTGTAATTTCTCTTTGTTCAATACATTGACAGAAAAATCCCATCGCTGAAAAGCGATGGGATTTAATTTTTTTAGGTGTTAATTTTATTAACTGTCTCCTTAATTATGCTCAATCGACAAGTGCACCTGCAAATTGGCTCTTATACATATCTGCGTAGAAACCGTTTCTTTCCAAGAGTTCTTCATGCTTACCTATTTCCACAATTCTTCCCTCGTTCATGACAAGTATCATGTCCGCATCTCTTATAGTGGATAATCTATGTGCTACTATGAATGATGTTCTACCTTTCATTAAAGCGTCCATTGCCCTTTGAATGTATATTTCCGTCAATGTATCAACATTACTCGTTGCCTCGTCGAGTATGAGTATGTCTGGATCAGCCAAAAAAGCCCTTGCTATGGTTAATAGCTGTCGTTGACCTTGTGAGATATTTGAGGAGTCCTCACCTATCAATGTGTTGTACCCATCCGGCAGAGCAGTTATGAAATGATGCACATGGGCAGCCTTTGCAGCGTTTATCACATCTTCATCTGTAGCATTTTCGCGACCGTATGCAATATTATCCTTTATTGTCCCTGAAAACAGCCATGTGTCTTGCAAAACCATACCGAAATGCTTTCTGAGATTGTACTTCTTTATATCCCGAATATCTATTCCATCAACTTTTATTGATCCACCTTGAATTTCATAGAATCTCATTAGTAGATTTACGAGTGTAGTCTTTCCAGCACCTGTTGGACCTACGATGGCTACTTTTTGTCCACTCTTGACATCTATGTTTAAGTTCTCTATGAGTGGCTTCTCTGGAACGTAACTGAACCTCACAGATTCAAATTTGACATTACCTTCAACTCTGTCTAATTCAATAGCATCTGGTCTATCTGGAGTTTCTTCTTCCTTCTCCATAATTTCTGAAACCCTTTCAGCTGCTGCAAGCGTAGATTGGATCATATTTGCGATGTTTGCAATTTGGACGATTGGTTGATTGAACTGTCGTGAGTACTGTATAAACGCCTGTATATCACCTACGGTAATTGCGTTTCTTGTAACCAAGATTCCACCAGCCACGGCAACAAATATGTATCCCAAATTTCCTATGAAATTCATTATAGGCATGATGATACCTGAAACAAAGTGTGCCATATATGCAGAGCGGTACAGCTTTTCATTGGTTTCGGAAAATTGCTTGATTTCATCCTTTTCACGATTGTATGCTTTTACTACGATGTGTCCACCGTACACTTCTTCAACTTGCCCCGTCAATAATCCGATGTTCTCTTGCTGTTGTGCGAAATACTTTTGTGAATTTTTCGCGACAATCATCGTTGCTATTATACTCAACGGTAGTGTGGCTATTGTCAAAAGTGTTAACCATCCGTTTATCGTTATCATCATGTATGTAATACCAACTATTGTGACAATACCAGAGATAAACTGAACCAAACTTTGCTGCAATGTGTTGCTTATTAGGTCAATATCGTTGCTTACTCTACTGATAATATCACCGTGAGATGTGTTATCGTAGAAACTCAGCGGAAGTTTTCTCAGTTTTTCGTTTATATCTTCCCTCATCTTTCGCACTATTCTCTGGGTAACTCCTGCCATCATAAAACCTTGGAAGAAATTCAAAGCTGCTGCAAATGCATATAGGATACCCACGGTTAAGAGAATTTGGAAGATTTTATCAAAATTCATCGTTGTATTCAAAAATCTTGATAAAGGTGACTGTCTCAACATTATGACTCTGAATATCTCAGTTGTTGCCTGTCCCAATATCTTTGGTGCCCTTATTGTAAGTATCGTTGCAGTGATTGTTATGGCAAAGACTATGATTATGGGAATTACGTATGGCTTTAAGTACGAAAATA
>DPXZ01000147.1 GCA_003526765.1 Fervidobacterium sp. | reverse complement strand
GTGGAATTGTGGTCAGGCGTCTCGACAATCACCTCGTGATATCCGAAACCAGTCATCGCATCGTACATACCATGCCCATACTTGTCGACCAACACATCCGGGTCAACGGCTGGAAACTTATTCGATACCACTCTCACCCACCATCCTGGTGTATTAGGCTGCGTATCTGCAGGTCGAAACGCCAAGATTTCTGGTGGAGTCATAGTTTCATTACCATAATCAAATGGACAAAAGCCAGGCTTGACGTCCTCCGGCTGGACTTGGAAATCGTGAGGCCTTTTTGCCCTTTCCGTCGAAATGATGACCCATCTTTTCACAACAGGGTCCTTTCTATATTCTGGCATGAGAATTCCTCCTTGATTGAGATTAGAAAAATGGTATTAAACTGATATCAACTGAATCAACCAATCTTTGCCTTTGCCCTTTGATAAAGCTTGATATACTCCTTTGCAGAACTATCCCAAGTCAAATCTGTTGTCATGGCATTCTTTACAATATTATCCCAATGTTCCTTCTCATTGTAGCAATATAGCGCCTTTGCAACCGCCTTCAACAAATGTGCTGAATCATATCCTTCAAATCCAAATCCATTTCCCTCTCTTGTCGAAATGTCGTACTCCTTGACAGTATCTGCCAAACCACCAGTGTATCTCACTATTGGAATCGTTCCGTATCTAAGACTGTACATCTGGCCAAGTCCGCAAGGCTCATACCTCGAAGGCATCATGAACATATCTGCACCAGCATAAATCTTTTGTGCAAGAACTATATCAAATTTCGTATTTATCGAATACTTCTCAGGATACTTTGCACCAAGCTTTCTGAACATCTCCTCGTACTCTGCATCGCCAGTACCAAGAAGCACAAATTGTAAATCAAATAGCGATACATAATCCATGATCTCTGCCAATATATCAAGCCCTTTTTGGACAACGAGCCTATTTATCATACCAATCATCGGCGCATCCTTCTGTGGAAGTCCGAGCTCGGCTTGAAGCATCCTCTTATTTTCCTTCTTCAATTCTATAGAATTCAAATCATAGTTGACGAAAATATGCTTATCGGTCTTAGGATTGTACTCATCGTAGTCTATACCATTAAGTATACCGTACAGGTCATTACTTCTTAGTCTTAACACGCCATCAAGCTTCTCACCGTACTCTTTAGTCTGGATTTCCCTTGCGTACGTTGGACTGACGGTATTTATCACATCTGAAAAGATGATACCACCCTTAAGAAAATTCATCTTCCCATAGAATTCAAGTCCATCGATATTGAACAAATATTCAGGCAGACCAGAAAATTTCAAATATTTAGGGTCATATAGGCCTTGATAGCCAAGATTGTGGATTGTCAACACCGTAGAAGTCTTCGCAAACACAGGAGAATCCTTGTACAGTGATTTGAGATACACGGGGATGAGTGAAGTCTGCCAATCGTTCACATGGATAACATCGTAACTCACATCCAACTTCCTAATCGCTTCAAGTACACCATTAGAGAAAAAGATGGCCTGTTCCGCCAAATCGGGTCCAGCATACACTTCAGATGCACTGAAATAATACTGATTTGCAATAAGAAAAACATTGACGTTCTTAGTTCCAGGTAACGTCGTTTTGTAAATATCGAATTTTTCCTCAGTATTTACATATGGTAACTCTATGCCTTCAGAAATTTTTTCTATCACATAGCCGAGCTTTGCTCTATTTTCTTCAACCTTCTTGTGGAATGGCATGTAAACATCGACTTGAACATTTTGCCTCTCAAGATACTTAGGCAAAGCACCAACGACATCTGCTAATCCGCCAACCTTTGCAAATGGATAGACCTCGTAAGACACCATTGCAACTCTCATATCTCTCACCTCCTGATGTATTCTGAAGATTTCACGTACTCATCATGCGTAAACACCACATAATCGCAGTTTTTAGCGATTTTATTGACAAATCTAGCGCAATCATCCTTTCTCAACCATCTAATTATATCATAGAATTCGACTTTGTTCATCACTATATCTCCCGTGTAGAATACCTTCCCAATGTTCTCCGTATCAACGACGAAAGAACAATGCTCCCTCGCATGCCAAGGCGTATGAAAAACATTCACTGTTCCAAAAAGTTTCATACCAGCCTCTATAGGTATCACCTTTCTCCATGAGTCCATAATTCTTTTGTACAATCTGCTCTTAATCAATCCAAATTTCTCGTACGGCTTATCTTTGTAAAGTGGATGAATGTAAACCGTGGCATTTGGGAAAAGTGTCGTAGCGTATGCATGGTCCAGATGCAGGTGAGTGAGCAGAATGTCTGTTATGTCCTCCAATGCAATATTTCTCTTAGTTAAAGCCTCCTCAAGCAAATTGAAAGAAACAAAAGTGCCGGGGTCTATCAATATCTTGTGCTCTCCATCTTCCAAAAGACACGCAGTAGAATAAGCCTCTTCTATAACTCTCGGAATCCTTATACTTCCGCCCACATACAAAATCTCCATCCGCATACGAAGACCTCCCATCGTTCTTTTCAACGATTATATCACGCTTGTAAAAAAACAGAAAAATCAGCCCCGTAAAGAGCTGATTACACATCACAACAACAAATTCAACTGCTCAATTTCTTCTTTTTCTTCTTACTTTCATACATCATCGCATCAGCGGCTTTAAACGCCTCATCGATATTATCAAAATCACTCAATTTGACTTTTCCATAGCTCATACCTATCTTCACGACACATCCATCCAGAATTATAGGCTTTTCTATCGTCTCCTTCAGTCTTTCAATAACCTGTTTACATTCTCCACATCTTTTCAAATAGATAACAAACTCGTCTCCACCGTATCTATAGACTCGGTCTACACCCTGTTTTACTGCGTAGTTTATCCTCTTCCCAATAATCCTCAACGTGTCGTCGCCAATTATGTGCCCATAGGTATCATTAACCATCTTGAAATCATCGAGATCTATGAAAACTATAACTCCGCCGGCCTTAAAAAGTTCACCCTTATCATTTTCCCACTTTGCACGTGAATACAATCCAGTCAACGCATCAAGCGTACCTTCTGCAACTACCTTTGAGATGCTTGTGAAATACTTTAAAAGCCTTTCCAACTCAACGGCTGCTATCTGTGCAACTTTTAGGTACTTTTTCAAAAACTTTTTTCTTTCGAAATAATCGATGTTAACTATCGCAACAACCTTCTCGTTGTACGTTATCTTTATTCCAACCCATACCTTCGTTCCAATAATAGGTTGAGCCCAGTTGGACCTATGTTCCGGATAAGTGATGTACGACACACGTTTACCGCTGATCAAAGAGGTAATATTCTCGGCACGCTTTTCATATATTTCATTGGCAATTCCTACCAAATCTACTTTATCGTACACCGGATGCCAAAGGTAAAACGTCCATACCGCATTTTCTGGAGTTAGGAGCAGACTCCACGCATCAGCTTGCATCAGCTTACAAACGTAATCGATTGCATTTCTCAATAGATAAGACTCATCCTTCCCATCTTCAAAGGCATCGATCAGTATATCATAGAAACGGCTTTTTATAAAATATCTGTACTTCTGAGCGTCGGTGAAATCCACCATATCGGATTCACTCATAACCATCACCCCACAGAAATGCAACCAAACAAACTTGCAGTATCAAAGGACTGCCTATTTCAGAAATATATATACATATATTGACTGCACATATACAAATTTCGTTCGATTCAGCGCTCCATTACTTTATTGTATATTACACCAAATTCCTCGAGCTTTTTTCCCAGCGTTCTGTAATCTTCCAAATGAATAGTTTGAAAGCCAAGTTTCTTTGCCACCTCTACGTTCTTTATATTATCGTCTATGTACAGTGACTCTTCTGGATTAATTTCAAACTTATCGATCAGCAATGTAAATATCTCCTTTTGCGGTTTCACTAGATGATACCAAGCCGATACAACGAGACCATTGAAATACTTGAAGAAGTCGTACTCGTTGTATATAACCTCGAAATTCTCCTTATTGAAATTAGACAGTATGTACAGATTATAGCCTGCTTCCTTAAGCAAAGGTATTAGCTGTGTCGTTTCTTCTATCGGCTCAAGAAAATCAAGCGATTTATGCGACAAATGCTCCAGCTCTTTCTCCAAATGTGGAAACTCTCTCTTCTTCTCTTCCCAGAACTCTGCTTCTGTAATAGTACCCCTATCTATCTCTGTCCAATCCGGTGATTCGTATATCTTTGAGCAAATTTCCTCTCCAATCTCGTTACCAAAAACCTCTTTGGTATACTCGCAAGGATACCATTTAATCAACACACGTCCAACATCGAACACGATATTCCTTATCATCATTCAGCCCTCCATTGCACATATATTCACTTCTTTACACTTCAATTTTACCATACATTCAATACCCAAGCCAACACTTTTGAGAAATTTACTCAACCTTTCACAAATTTGACACATAAGTGTTTCATATAGTGTAATTATACTGATTAGTATAATATTTAACAGAATAAAGCGGTGATTGATATGAATTTTTACAATCGCAGAAACGAATTACAGTTCTTCGATAAACTAAGGCTACAGAAAGATAAAAGACTCATTGTAATTTACGGCCGCAAAAGGTTAGGGAAGACAACATATTGATAGCAGAGTTTGGTTCTGAGCATAAATCCTATTTTTCCATACTACAAGCTTTATTGGGAAGTTCTAAATCACTTGCCGAAATAGCAGAGCAAACAGGAATAGAAAAGACTCAACTCTCAAAATACCTTATTGAGCTTTCAGACATCTACGAAATCGTCTCAAGGGAATCTTCGGTGTATTCAAACACTTCTAAGAATTACAAGTACGCCATAAAAGATCATTACTACAACTTCTTCTTCAACTTCATATATAAAGACTATTCACTGGTGGAATATGATCCTAAGAAAGCTATAGAGCTTTTCATGGGAAAGTTGAACAATTTTCTCGAACTGCAATTTGAACGTATATGCAAAAGATTCATTGAAGAGAATCCCCAAACAATTGGTTTCATTCCTAAAGAAGTTGGCAAACACTGGGGTAAAGTACCATACAAAAAGGGCGAGTCTTACGATATAGACATCGTTGCATATGACGACCAAAACATAGCTTTTGGAGAATGCAAATGGACGAGCAAGAAAGTGTCAATTGGAGATTATGAAAAACTCTTGTTGAAGAGCAATTACATTGACATTTATGGAAAGCGCAAAATATATGTACTCTTTTCAAAGAGCGGATTTGAAGAAGATTTGTTGAAGATAAAAAGTGATACGCTCATTCTTCTCACGCTTGAAGACATGGCAAAGATAATGGGACTCTAAAAATATAGAGCCAACCTACTACAAGGCTGGCTCTGTATAGACCTTGAAAAGTTATCCGAATTCCTCAGCAAGGTAATCCTTTAGATTTTGACGTATCATCTCAAGCTCATTCTTATCCCTTGCCGTCGTTTTTGCCGCTACGTGCAAAATTCCATTCTTCGTATGGAATGTTATAGTAAGCTCGTCACCGCGGATACTCACATACGGTTGCTTATCATTGTTTCCAGCAGAATACTTCAACACCCTTGCTTCAGTTATATATCCAAAATCTCTCAATATCTCTTCAACACGATACTTTTGAATCATTGGTAACGAATGTCCTTCATCATTCCTAGAGATGAACTTAAAAGCTGCAGCCTTTTCGATAGTAACTTGCTTTACACGATTGTAAACACTATTTCTAACGATTTCCAAATAAGTTTGTCCCATCGGATTGATAGTTATATATCTCTTGTTGTTAATCCAATCTACGTCGAAAAAGATGCGTGCACCTTCGGGCAGCTGATTGTACATACTTTGTAAACCTTCAAATTCTGAAAGATTATCCTCATCCTCCACTATCTCGAACAGATCGTTGTATTCAAAATAATAACTGTCATCCAACGTCAGAGGCAACGGGAAAAGTTCAATAACATACTTAAACCTTTCAAATCTATAGTACACAGGTATTTTCAAACCTTGCCCAAGTGCGAGTGCAAATGCAATTTGCGCTTTGTATCCTCCAGTCGCATTAATTACCACATCGTTGTTTTCAACTCTTATTATCTCTGCAATCTTCTTTATCAAATTTCTCAAACCGTACCTCTTGAAATCTTCCATCCTTGCATCATCCAGCCTATCGACAACATGCACTTCTACCTTCTCGAATGCCAATTTAGAACGTTCAAAATAGTACTTTAGAATAGCACCAACCCTCTTACCGTCGTTTGTATCAGAAACAAGAAAATGCAAATGCCTTCGTTCACTGATATAATTCAGAGCCACAATGCTTGCAATCGAGTTGATTTCAGCACCAAACATCTGATCCTTTTCGGGATCTTCCTTTTTATCCACCAGATATTGACCGATCTTTTCTACCTCTTTAGCTTCATAAAGTTTCTTGAGCTCTTCATCTCTTAAAATATTTGAAACCAAACTCGCCCCCACTGTGCAGATAAGTGATCTACTCATCCTCATCCCTCCCACTCTACTCTTCCATTATCGGAGTTCCTATTCAACATGTGTTTCTGAACTCTTTCAGAGAGTGGCTTCATTCCTACTTGTGTATTGTACTAAAAAGGAGGGGATATTATGGGCGGTGTTCTCATCTCTTTCAGAGA
>DPXZ01000111.1 GCA_003526765.1 Fervidobacterium sp. | reverse complement strand
TGCATCCTTTTCATACAACTTGCCGTCAAAAGTCATATATGCGTTTAGAAATTCTATATTGCCGTTCAAGATTAACAAAGGTACGCCAAAACCCGTAGAAATTATCAACGTATTTGTTGGTGGGCTAAATACCAGCGTTCTTAGGATATGAGTACGCTCATTGAGAGTATTAGTCGAGGGTTCCAAAACGTTTTCAACCATTCTTTCAATGTTCTCGCTATTGATATCACGTGATGCTATAGAATAGTCTTTACCATTACAAGATAATGTCAAGTGGTCTTCTGCACAAAATACTCTCAAAACAGTTGAAAGATCAACTGGCGTATCTGAAATTTCTGACATTGCTGAAGATGTTGCACTTTCTGTGGTTTGTTTTGTAATATCTTCGGCGGATAAATTGCTTGGAAAGTAACCAAGCTTTGCAACACTCCTGTTGATCACAAATTGTAACTCCTCAGGCACATTTTCAAAAAATATATGCAAAAGCGGCATTTCATTCCATTCTTCGATGGTGTCAAGAACTTGTCTGTTTACCAAATCATCCGGTAATTCAATACCTGCAAAAGAAAGTGCTAAAACAGTACTTTGTATAAGAACAAGCCATGCGCAGGTGCCAAGCCAGCTGACTTTGAACGATCTCTTGATTCTAACACCTCCCTAATCATATCTGGTTGCCACGTACCATTTCCGACCCTTACTAAATTTGCAACGATATCTCTTACCATGCCACGCAAAAAAGAAATTCCCTCAATTCTTATTATGATCAATTCTTTTCTCAATTCAACTATCCTTATGTTACTTATCGTTCTAACAGTTTTTGTATCTTCGTCGCTCTTCTTGCTGAAGGCAGTGAAATCGTGTTCACCGATCAGGAAGGAAGCTCCCTCACGCATTCTATCTATATCCAGTCCGTAAGGGAACCACCATGAATACTTGCGCAAGAATAGATTTTTTGATTTAGAATAGTTTATGAAGTAGTGGTATATCCTCTTCTTGGCATCGTATCTTGGATTGAAATCATTGGATGTGGTCCATGCTTTCTTGACGTACACGTCACCGGGTAGATTTGCATTTAGAGCATTTTTGATGTCTATCTCAGTTAGTCTGTCTATCGGGCAATCAAATGACGCTACTTGACCATTTGCATGTACCCCTGTGTCTGTTCTACCGGCAGCAAATGTCTTGACTTGTATCTTGAATATCCGTTCGAGTGCTTTCTCCAACTCGCCTTGAACAGTTCTGCCAGTTGATTGAGATTGATAACCAAGGAAATCTGTACCATCGTAAGAAAACTCTATAGCTACCCTTTTCATATACTTATAACCCTTCCACCACCAGATTTTTTCGCAGTTATCAATGCCGTCTGAGCTTTGTCAAGTACTTCTTCCAAGTTAGACGCATCAGTAGGATATTTCACGATTCCGGCGCTTATACTGATGTTTTCGAATTTTTGCTTTATTTCGGAAATCACTTTCTCAGATACCAATATACCATCAGATTTACTCTTACTCCATATTAGAATAAGAAATTCATCACCGATCTGTGAGAATATACCCAAGTTCTTTATCTCAGAGCTAATTGTGCTTTTTAACTCTCTAATGATTTCATCACCGTATTCGAACCCATGTTTGAAGTTTATTGCTTTAAATTGGTCAATATCTAAGTAAGCCAAGACAAAAGAAGTTCCAGTTTCAATATTCTTCGACAATTCATCCATGAATTTCGACAACGACTGTTCTCTTCTGTAATTTGTACTAAACAATGAAGTATACTTGCTTTCAGAGAGTACCTCACCAATCTGCCAGGCAAAGAACTTAGACATCTCGATTTCTCGTTTCGTTGGCCTAAACATATTCTTTGGCTTATCAAAACTTATGTATCCAATCATTCTTCCACCTTGATTGATTGGTACTAAGAACAAATCATCCGGATCCCATGCATTCTCTGAATCGATTTTCGTGTAATCTGAAGGCTTGTACGTGTAAACCTCATCCAAATCGACACTACCCTTAGGAATAAAGTACACTCCACCTACATCAAATCGCTGTTGCATGAGTAACAGTGTTTCCTTCAAGCTTGGCTTCTTCTCTTTTAAATTCTTGAATGCTTCATCACTTATTCCATGACTTGTAATTCTTAACACCGTGTTTGCTTTATAATCAAATATATTGAGTAATGCATACTCATATCCGGTGATATTTGCTGCAAGTGCCAACATATCGGACAACACTTTGTCCACGTCCTCCTTCTTACTTTCCAAAATCACCTCAGGTAGTTTCATCAAATTTGCAATCTCTCTTCCCACTTGATCTTTTTCAAGTTTCAGCTCTTGGTGCCAAATTTCAGCCGTTACAGTGTAATATAGCTGGGCCAAGAAACCTGCGTACAATACCGTTACAAAAAGGAGATTCCCTAATTTTATCTCACTAAACATGTATGGAACTGTCAGAATTGCGGAGCTGTAAATGCCTAAGATAAAAATCAGAGAAAATGCCAGCATGTACTTTGAAATCGAATCTCTTGCAAGGAACTTGACAAAAATCTGCGACAAAATTGCGTTTGCAGCAAAATATCCCAGTGCAAAGAAAAAGATGTTTAGATAATCGTTTGGCGAATGCCTATAGAGAAATATGCCAACTGAGAATTGCAGGAATTCAAAGCTTGTCCTCAGAAGTATACTTTTGATCTTTCGTGTGCTAAACAAAAGGGAGATTATGCTTAGCAATCCAACACTTTCTGGTGATAAGAAGAGCAATAAATATAGTGCTGAAAAAGCTCTCAACGTAAACCTTAAACCGCCAATATGTAGTTCAACAAGTTGTGAGAAGAACAGGAGGACAAACCCAAAAAGCATCAGAATTACATCTGTATTTATTATCAATGGAGAAGAGAGCAGTAAAAACATAAGGCCAACCGCTAAACACGAAAATATAAATAACAATTCTTTATTTGTCAACATACTTCCCCCCAATGTTGTGTTATAGGAATTGTAACATAATTGCGCAAGATTTTAAACTTATCTTTATGTATATTTGGGCAAATATATTCTATCATAAACACGACAAATTATAAAGGGAGGTAATGAGAAGGATGAAAAAACTGAGACAGATCGCTGAAACATTTGGAACACCGGTCTTGGTTATGGATTTAAACGTAGTGGAGAACAACTATAGGCAACTGGTTGAGAACATAAACGATTGTAAAGTATACTATGCAGTGAAGGCTAATTCTCATGTTGAGATCATAAAGCTCCTTAGAGATCTCGGAAGCCATTTCGATGTGGCCTCACGCGGTGAGATAGAAAAATTGCTCTCGTTGGGTATTGAGCCAAACAGGATGAGCTTTGGAAATACAATAAAGAGGATAGAAGACATAAAATTTGCATATGAACAAGGCATTAGAATGTTTGCAGTCGATGCAGAAATGGAAATTGAAAAGATAGCAATGGTAGCACCAAATTCAAATGTCTACGTGAGACTAAGTACCAATGGCATGGAGGAAGATGCAGATTGGCCACTTACAAGAAAATTTGGAACAAGCGTTAATCATGCCATAGAACTGGTAAAATACGCAAAAATTAATGGTCTCAATCCAATAGGTGTAAGTTTCCATGTCGGTTCTCAGAATTACAACCCGGAAAACTGGAGAACTGCGATTCGAGAAGCCTCCATAGTCTTTGAAGAAGCGAAACAATTTGGAATAACGATGACGATGATCAACACCGGTGGTGGAATGCCGGTCCGTTACAGCAGAAACATACCGGAGATAAA